>JACMQP010000291.1 GCA_014376915.1 Ramlibacter sp. | reverse complement strand
CATCTTCGGCAGCACGCTGATGATCAAGCTGATGGAGCGCTTCCCCATCATCGTGGTGCTGGGCGCCGCCTTGATCGGCTGGGTTGGCGGCGAAACCATCGCCAGCGACTTCATCTTCAAGGACTCCGTCGCCGCGAACCCGTGGATGCATTACGTGGCCGCCGCCCTCGGCGCCGCGCTGGTGATCGGGCTCGGCAAGCTGATTCAGGCGCGCGGGCACAAGGAAAATCCGGCCTGATGCAACGCCGAAGACCCAGCTCTTCGGCATCTGTGCATATTTGCAACAAAACGTAGCGACAACGGGCGAAAGTCCTTTGTCCGCTACGGAGCCCTCTGGTAACGTGGCGCGGGAAGCGCTGCATCATTCTTGGAGTGCGGCGTGGTCGCCTGTGGATAGAAACACAGGGCGGGTCAGCTATCTGTTCAAAGGGCGGGTCAGTGAGCACATCGGCATCGGGCAAACGCGGACAGTTCTGGCGCAAGGACTGGTTCGTGGCCGTGCTGGTGGTGGTCGCCGTGGTCATCCTGGACCGCTCCACCGAGGGCGTCGAAACCCTCGAGCGGCGTTTCTACGACTTCGCCAGCACCAGCAGCGGCCGCCAGCCGTCGGACCGGATCGCCATCATTGCGATCGACGACCAGAGTATCCGCAACATCGGCCGCTGGCCCTGGCCGCGCGACGTGCAGGCCCAGATGATCGACCTGCTGGCGGCGGCCAAGGCCAAGACCATCGTCAACACCGTCTTCTTCTTTGAGCCGCAGGCCGATCCGGGGCTGGTCTACATCCGCAAGATGAAGGAAGTGCTTGCGCAGGCCGAGCAGAACCCGGTCACCGAGCAATTGGGCAAGGTCATCGCCGATGCCGAATCGTCGCTGGACACCGATTCCAAGCTGGCGGCGAGCATTGCAAAGGCGCGAAACGTGTTGACTCCCTCGTACTTCGAGTTGGGCGACCCGCTCGGCAAGGCCGACAAGCCTTTGCCGCCATTCGCCTTGAAGAGCGCGATCGACGAGAACAACGGTTTTTCGGAGCCCGCACTGCGAGGCCAGCAGCCGATCGACATCATCGGTAACGCGGCCGCCGGTGTCGGGCATCTGAACCAGACCAACGACGTCGATGGCGCGGTGCGACAGGAAGCCCTGCTGGTCAACTATTACGGCAAGGCGGTCCCCTCTCTTGCACTGCTGGCCGCGGGCAACAGCCTGAATCTCGGCGCGGCCGACATCAAGCTCAATCCGGGCGAGTCGGTGCAGATCGGCAAGCTGCGAGTCAAGACCGACGAGGCCGCGCGCATGTTTCCGCAGTTCTACAAGGGACGCGACGGCAAGTCGCCGTTTGTCACGGACTCGTTCTACGACGTGCTGAGCGGAAAGATTCCCCCGTCCAAGTACGCGGACAAGATCGTGCTGATCGGGGCGACGGCCACGGGCGTCGGCGTGCAGTTCCCAACGCCCGGCAATCCCGTCATGACACCGGCGGAACTGCAGGCACACACCATTTCCAGCATCCTGAACGAACACTTCATCGTGCAGCCTAGCTGGGGTGTGCTGGTGGCGTTCGGCGTGTTCCTGGTGATCGCCGCCTACCTGATCGCCGCCTTGCCGCGCCTGTCGGCCGGGATGGCCGGCGCCATCACGGCAGCGCTCTTCGTTGTT
>JACMQP010000290.1 GCA_014376915.1 Ramlibacter sp. | reverse complement strand
CTACATGGAAGACGACCACGGCGTCGAGCAGATCATCGCCGAGGGCTTCGACCGGGCGGTGGTCGAGCGGGTGGCCCGCCTGATCCGCATCAACGAATACAAGCGCCGGCAGGCCCCGGTCGGCATCCGTGTGACGCACCGGAGCTTCGGGAAAGACTGGAGATACCCAATCACTGGTAAATTCCGGTCCTGAAGCCCGACAGGAAACCCCATGAAACAAATCACCGCCATTGTCAAACCGTTCAAGCTCGAGGAAGTGCGCGAAGCGCTCGCCGAGTGCGGTGTCACCGGCCTGACGGTGACCGAGGTCAAGGGTTTCGGTCGCCAGAAGGGCCACACCGAGCTCTACCGCGGCGCCGAATACGTGGTCGACTTCTTGCCCAAGGTCAAGGTGGAGGTTGTGGTTAAGGACGGCGATGTCGAGCTATGCGTCGATGCCATCGTCAAGGCCGCCCGCACCGGCAAGATCGGCGACGGCAAGATCTTCGTGACCACCGTCGAGCGCATCGTGCGCATCCGCACCGGCGAAACCGACGAATCCGCGGTCTGACCGTGCCTCTCAGGAAGTCGGGAGTTCGCCCAGGGTGAAGTAGAAGGTCGCGCCCTCGCCGGGCGCCGCGCGGGCCCAGATACGGCCACCGTGGCGGGTCACGATCCGCCAGACATTGGCCAGGCCGACGCCGGTGCCCGGGAACTCGGTCCGGGAATGCATCCGCTGGAAGGCGCCGAACAGTTTGCCGGCGTATTCCATGTCGAACCCGACGCCGTTGTCGCGCACGAAGAAGACCGGATCGCCGTCGGCGTCGGTTTCCGCGCCCACCGTGATTTCCGGCTGCGCGCGGTTGCCGGCGAATTTCCAGGCATTGCCCACCAAATTGTCCAGCACCAGCTGCAGCAGTCTCGGATCGCCTCGCGCCGGCAGCGCCGACTGAACATGCAGCACCGCGTCGCGCGGCTGCTGCGCCCGCAGGTTGCCGAAGGAGGTGCGCGCCATCGCCGCCAGGTCCACGTCGTCCCAGCGCAATTCGGTGCGCGACAGGTTCGACAGCGCCAGCATCGCGTCGATCATCTCGTGCGTCTGCTTCAGGCCGGCGCGCATCCGCTCCAGGTAATGGCGACAACGGTCGTTGATGCCGGGGCTGGCCGCCAGCTCGTGTTCCAGCGCCTGGCTGAAGCCGCTGATGGCTGCGAGCGGGGCCCGCAGGTCGTGCGCGACTGAATACGAAAAGGCACCAAGTTCATGGTTGGCAACCTCGAGCTGCGCCGTGCGATCGCGCACCCGCTGCTCCAGCAGCAGGTTCAGCTCCACGTTCTGCACGCGCGAGCGGCGCCGTTCCGTCACGTCGCGAAAGTAGATGGTGAGCCCGCCCTGCGCCAAGGGATAGACCCGCAGTTCCAGCCACGCCTGCAGCGGACCGAAGTACTCCTCGAATTCCACGGTGCGCTGTTCCGCCAGCGCCACACGGTACTGCTGCTCGAACGACGTGCCGCGGGCTTGCGGAAACTCGACCCACATGTCGGCGCCCAGCAGCGCGCCCCGAGGCCGCTGCAGCACGCGCTCGGCCTCGCGGTTGACAAAGGTAATGGTCCAGTCGCCGTCCACCGTCACGATGGCGTCGGTGATGCTGTCCAGGGTGGTGCCGAACCGCTCGGCCAGCTGCTTGACCTCGACGGCGCTTTGTTCCAGCTTTTCGAGCGAGGCGCGCTCCTGGGTGACGTCGTTGGAGATGCTCAACACCGAGACGACGCTGCCGTCGTCCGAGCGCAGCGGCACCAGGTGGATGTCCAGCCAGCGCGGGTCGCCGAGCAGGCCGACCAACCGCAACGTGGCTTGCCCGCGGGTGCCCGTCATCGCGGTCGCCAGCAGCTCGCCATAGGCCGCGCGGTCCTGCGGATGGACGAAGTCGGTCGCGGCCTTGCCGATCACGGCCGCCGGTGCGTCGGCCTGCAGCGTCCGCAGGCCGGCGGGATTGACCTCGCCCAGCGTGCCGTCCGCCGCGATGATCGCGACGCACTGCGGTTCGTTCTCGATGATGGCGCGCAGTCGCGCTTCGCTCTCGCGCAATGCCCGCGACTTGCGGCGCGACTCGATCGCGAAGGAGACGTTGTCGGCCAGCGCCGTCAGCAAGCCCAGTTCCTGCGCATCGAAGTACAGCGGGACGTCGGCGTAGACGACGAACGCTCCGACCTGCTTGTCCTGCGTTGCGAGCGGAAACGCCGCGCTGCTGCGAAAGCCTTGGGCCAGGGCCTCGCTGCGGAAAGGGTAGAACTGGCGATCGCTCTCGATGTCGTTGCAGACCGCCGGCAGGCCGCTGCGAAAGGCGATGCCGCCCGGCCCCTGACCCTGCGTCCGGTCGTCGGCAAGGGAAACGCGGACCGAGTCCAGGTAGCCGTTGTCCTTGCCCCAACGCGCCGCCACCGACAGCACGTCGCCGTCGGCCTGTGCCAGCCCGACCCACGCCATCATCAGCCCGCCTTTTTCGACGGCGATACGGCATGCTTCCTCGAAGAGTCGGAACTCCTCGGGGATGCGGATGATAGCTTCATTGATGCCGCTGGTGACGGCATAAAGGCGGTCGAGCCGCCCGGATTTCTCCAGGGCTGTCATTCGAGTCGGGGGCCGCGGAAAATGCGGGTCGCGGCGATCTTTCTGAGACTCAGTATAGGGTCGGCAGCACCTTGCAGGTGGCCCTCAGATGTCGGCAAAGTCGGACTCGTCCGTGCCTGCGCCGCTGTCGCGTGCCAGCTGGCTCAGCAGCGTGGCCGGCTCGCTGCCAATGCGCAGCAGGCCCATCTGCCATTCGTTCATGAAGCCGTGCGCTACGCTGGATTGCAGAAAGGCCAGCAGGGGGCCGTAGTAACCGGCGGCATCGAGCAGACCGATGGGCTTGTCGTGGTAGCCCAGCTGGCGCCAGGTCCAGACCTCGAACAGCTCCTCAAAGGTGCCGATGCCGCCGGGCAGGGCGAGAAAGGCGTCGGCGCGCTCGGCCATCATCTGCTTGCGGTCGTGCATGGTGTCCACCACGTGCAGCTCGGTGCAATCGAGCTTGGCAAACTCGCGCTCGACCAGCGCCTTGGGGATGACGCCGACCACGCGGCCGCCACTTTCCAGCGTCGCGTCCGCCACCGCGCCCATCAGTCCGGTGTTGCCGCCGCCGTAGACCAGTTGGCCGCCGTTGGCGCCGATCCAGCCGCCCACCTCGCGCGCCAGCGCGGCGAATTCGGGCGTCGCGCCGGTGCGCGAGCCGCAGTAGACGCAGACGGAAAAAGCTTGCTTCATAAACCGAACCGCAGCCACACGGCCGCCGCCCAGATGCCGCCACAAAGCAGCAGGCTGAGCAGCACCGCGGCGCTCCCCATGTCCTTGGCACGCTTGGACAGGTCGTGCCACTCGGGACCGATGCGGTCCACAACGGTTTCGACAGCGGTGTTCAGCAGTTCCACGATCATCACGATGAGGACCGAGCCTGCCAGCAGCGCCGCCTCCACCCAGCTGCGGGCGAGCCAGAACGACGCTGGCAGCAGCACGATGGCAGCGACCGCCTCTTGCCTGAATGCGGGTTCGGCCCAACCGGCGCGCAAGCCGGCCAACGAATAGCCGGTTGCGTGCCAGATCCGGTTCAGGCCGGTGCGCAGTTTCTGCGGATTGGGATCGGGCAGGACTTGCGGAGGCAGGGACATGGCCGGGATTGTTACTTGCTCGCGGACGGCGCGGACACCAGCCGGGTGCCGGCCAGCACGTCGTGCCAGAACTGGCGCTGCGGTTGGAAGTTGCTGGCCAGGGCAAGCAGGGCGATCCAGGCCAGCACCGCGGCGAACATGCCAGCGACCGAGGTTTTCATGGGAGCGACGAACGCGAGCGGCGGCAGCACCCAAAGCCAACAGCAGGCGTAGCGGAACAGCGCCCGCAACTGCCCGAGCGGCCGCCCATGGCGGTCGACCACGCGGATGCGCCAGGTCTTCATGGCCAGCGTCTGGCCGTGCACCCAGCACCAGACGAAGTAGATGCCGAGCACAACGACGACGAAGGCGAGCAGCAGGGGCCGCCTTTCGTCCATGCCGTTGCGCATGCCGGCGGGGATACTGAAGACCAGCCCGGCGCCCATGGCGATACCGAACACCAGCGTGCTTTCATAGAGCATGCAGGCCAGCCGACGCGGCAGCGGCGGCGCGATCAGGGACTGCGCCGCGTTCAATTTTTCTGGGCAGGCGGAGCCGGCGGAACCTGCTGGGGAAGCAGGGTGTGGTGGTCCACCTGGTTGGGCGCCGCTTCGATGCGGGGCGGCCTGGGGTCGCCGGCCCGCGGCACAGTGGCAAGCTTCTGCGCTGGCACCGGCTTCACGGCCGCGGCGGTGGCCGGCGGCTTGGGGACCGAGGCGG
>JACMQP010000289.1 GCA_014376915.1 Ramlibacter sp. | reverse complement strand
CTTCTGCGTCCTGCTCCCTGGCTGCGCCGTGATCGCCGTCGCCGACACGGTCGCGACGATCGCCGCCAAGGGCGTGGGCCTGGCCGCCGACGCGGCCATCGGAACGGTCCGCATCGGCGGGAAGGTCGTCGGCGCGGCGGCCAACGCCGTCCTGCCATCCGACTGAGCGATGTTTCCCTCGATCCGCGGCTGGACTGATGTCGACCGGACCCATCCGGCCAACGTCAAGCTGGGCGCGGTGCTGGCCTTCGTGGCCGGCGCCACCAATGCCGGCGGCTTCCTTGCCGTCGGCCAGTACACATCGCACATGACCGGGATCCTGTCCTCGGTGGCCGACAACCTGGTGCTTGGGCAGTTCACCCTGATCGTCGCTGCCGTCGGTGCCCTGCTGGCCTTTCTGTGCGGCGCGATGACCACCGCAATCCTGGTCAACTGGGGCTTGCGCCGCGGGCTGCGCAGCGCCTACGGGCTGCCGCTGTTGCTGGAGTCGGCCGCGCTGCTGGTGTTCGGCCTGTTCGGCGCCTCGATGAACGTCTTCGTCCCGTTGTTCCTGCCGCTCACCGTGGTCCTGCTGTGCTTCATCATGGGACTGCAGAACGCGGTCATCACCAAGATTTCGCGGGCCGAGATCCGCACCACCCACGTCACCGGGCTGGTCACCGATATCGGCATCGAGCTGGGCAAGCTGCTCTACGTCAACGCGCGCGCCGACAGCCTGCCGGTGCTGGCCAACCGCCAGCGCCTTCGCATCCACAGCCTGCTGCTCGCCAGCTTTTTCGCCGGCGGGCTGTTCGGGGCTTTCGGATTCAAGTACGCCGGTTTCGTCACCACGGTGCCGCTGGCGATCGCGTTGTGGGTGCTGTGCCTGCGTCCGCTGCTGCACGACCTGCGGCATGCGCGGATGCTGGGTGCAAAATAGTCAGCAATGCACCTGTCGGCATCGTTCGCCACTTTCCGTCCCCGGCTGGTCGACGCGCTGCGCGGCTACAGCCGCGAGCGCTTCACCACCGACGTGGGCGCGGGCGTGACGGTCGGCATCGTGGCACTGCCGCTGGCGATGGCCTTCGCGATCGCCTCCGGCCTCAAGCCGGAAGCGGGCCTGTGGACAGCGATCATCGCCGGCGCCCTGATCTCGCTGCTGGGCGGCTCCAGCGTGCAGATCGGTGGGCCGGCCGGCGCCTTCATCGTCATCGTCTACGGCATCGTCGAGCGCTACGGCGTGGCCAACCTGCTGATCTCCACGGCCTGCGCCGGAGTGCTGCTGTTCATGATGGGGCTGCTGCGGCTGGGTACGCTGGTGCGTTATGTCCCGATCAGCATCGTGATCGGTTTCACCAACGGAATCGCGGTGCTGATCGCGCTGTCGCAGGCCAAGGACCTGTTCGGGCTGACGGTGGCCACGATGCCGGCCGACTTTTTTGCCCAGCTGCGGACGCTGGGCGAGAACCTGCAAAACTTCAACCCTTATGCGATGGCGCTGGGCGTCGCCAGCCTGGGCGGCTTGTTTGTCTGGCCGCACCTGTGGGGTCAGCGTTCGCCGCTGAAGGCGCTCGACTTCCCCGGCATGCGCCGCGCCACCCGCGTCAGCGCGCGGATGCCGGGCGCGATGGTGGCGCTGGTGACGCTGACGCTGTTCTCGTGGTACTTCAACCTGCCGGTGGAAACCATCGGCAGCCGCTTCG
>JACMQP010000288.1 GCA_014376915.1 Ramlibacter sp. | reverse complement strand
GGCATGACCCTGATCGTCAAGCCCGACCGGCGCGCGCCGACGGCAGTCCACATGGTCTGGGTCCGCGTCGGCGCGATGGACGAGGTCGACGGCACGACCGGCGTCGCCCACGTGCTGGAACACATGATGTTCAAGGGCACGCCGACGGTGCCACCGGGCGAGTTTTCGCGCCGCGTGGCGGCGCTGGGTGGCCAGGAGAATGCATTTACCGGCAAGGATTACACCGGCTACTACCAGCAGATTCCGGCCAACCGGCTGGAAAACGTGATGAAGCTGGAGGCCGACCGGTTCGCCAACAACCAGTGGCCGGAAGAAGAATTCAGGCGTGAGCTCGAGGTGGTCAAGGAAGAAAGGCGCTTGCGCACCGAGGACGCGCCGCGCTCGCTGTTCTGGGAGGCGCTGAGCGCCGAAACTTTCCTCGCTTCACCGTACCGCCGTCCGGTCGTGGGCTGGATGAGCGACCTGGAAGCGATGACGCCGCAGGACGCGCACGAATTCTTCAAGCGCTGGTATGTCCCGGCGAACGCCGTCATCGTGGTCGCGGGCGACGTCGACCCGGCCGAGGTCAAGCGCCTGGCCGACCGCTATTACGGCAGCATCCCCGCCCGTCCCGTGCCGCAGCGCAAGCCGCGCGCAGAACCCGAGCAGGTGGGTTTGCGGCGCATGGAGTTCAAGGCGCCGGCGGACCAGTCGTATGTGGCGCTGGCATTCAAGGTGCCGCAGCTCAGGTCGTTCGAACCGACGCCCGACAACGACGACGCGCTTGCACTCACGGTGCTGTCGGCGGTGCTCGATGGCTACAGCGGCGCGCGGCTGGACCGGGCCCTGACCCAGGGCGAGGACCGCGTCGCCGACAGCGCCAGCGCCAGTAACGGCCTGTCCGGGCGCGGGCCTCAGCTGTTCACGCTCGACGGGGTGCCGGCCAAGGGCAAGACGCCGGAACAGGTCGAAGCGGCCTTGCGCGCCGAGGTGGTCCGCGTCGCCCGCGACGGCATCACCGAAGCCGAACTGAACCGGGTCAAGACCCAGTGGGTTGCCGGCGAGGTCTACAAGCGCGATTCGGTGATGTACCAGGCGCGCGAATTGGGCACCAACTGGATCGAGGGCTTCGCGCTGGACGCCGACGAGCGCCTGATTGCGCGCTTGCGCGCCGTGACGGCCAGCCAGGTGCAGGCGGTGGCCGCGAAGTATTTCGGCGACGACCAGCTCACCGTCGGCATCCTGCGCCCGCAGCCGATCGACACGAATCGCAAGCCACGCACGCCCCCCCCGGGTTTTCGCCACTAGTCCGGAACCGACATGACAGCAATGAATTCGATGGCGCGCCGCGCGCTGGCCGCCGTGGCCCTGGTCCTTGTCTCTTCGCAGGCCGCGCAGGCGGCGATCCCGATCCAGCAGTGGAGCCTGCCCAGCGGCGCCCGGGTCTGGCTGGTGGAAAGTCACGGCATCCCGATGGTGGACGTGCAGGTCGACTTCGACGCCGGTGCCCGGCGCGACCCGGTCGGCAGGTCTGGGCTGGCCGGCGTCACGGCGCGGATGACGTCCAAGGGGATAGCGCCCGGGGAGGGCCCCGCGCTGGACGAGAACCAGGTGAGCGAGGCCTGGGCCGACCTGGGCGGCAGCTTCGGCGGTGGCGCCAGCGCCGATCGCATGAGCTTCAGCATGCGCTCGCTGACCTATCCCGACTTGCTGCCCAAGGCCGTGCAGCTGGCCGCCCGCCAGCTGGGCGAGCCCTCGTTCCCGGAACCGATCTGGCTGCGCGATCGGGAGCGGATGTCGGCATCGATTCGCGAAGCCAACACCCGGCCGGCCACGATCGCCGGCCGCGCCTTTGCCGCCGCCGTGTATGGCAGCCATCCGTACGGCTTCGACACCACCGAAGCGTCGCTGGCGCAGATCGGCGTCGGCGACATGAGCGCCTTCTACCGCAGCCACGTGGAGCCGTGCCGCGCCAGGGTGAGTCTGGTGGGCGACGTCACCCGGGCCCAGGCCGAAACGCTGGTCACAGCCTTGCTGGCCAGGTTGCCCCAGGGCGCGGCCGGCTGCCAGCCGCTGCCGCCGGTGGGTGACGTGACGCCACTGGCCGCGCCGCTGATTCAGGCGATTCCGTTCCAGTCGGCCCAGGCCCATGTGTTGATCGGCCAGCCCGGCTACCGCCGCAACGATCCGGATTTCTTTGCCCTCACGGTGGGCAACTACATCCTGGGCGGCGGCGGCTTCGTGTCGCGCCTGACCAATGAAGTGCGCGAGAAGCGCGGCCTGTCGTACAGCGTCTACAGCTACTTTTCCCCTGGCCTCCATGCGGGCGCCTTCACCGTGGGTATGCAGACCCGGCCGGACCAGACCGCGGAAGCGGTCAAGGTCTCGCGCGAGGTGCTGGAGCGCTTTGTGACCGATGGCCCGACCGAGGCTGAGTTGCAGGCAGCCAGGGACAACCTGGTCGGCGGCTTTGCGCTGCGCATCGACAGCAACCGCAAGCTTCTTGACAACGTCGCCAACATCGCCTGGAACGACCTGCCGCTGGACTACCTGGACACCTGGACCCGGCAGGTCGAGCGGATGACCGTGGCCGACGTCAAGGCCGCCTTCGGCCGCAAGCTGCAGCCGGGCCGGATGGTGGTCGTGACCGTCGGGGCGACCGATCCGCCCGTCCGCCAGTAAAAAACGTCGAAAAAAAGGTGCCCGACCCCTGTCAACTCTGACAGGGGTCGGGCTTGCGGTTTGGCCTTTCCGGGCAAGAATACGGCTGACCGGCTGTCATGCAACCGGGGAGGAAGAGAGAGAAAAGAGTTTCAAAAGCGCGGTCCCTGCCCCGGGACTGCGTTTTTTTTTCTCCGCTTGCGGGACTGGCCAGTGAGCTTCAGTGTCCTGCTCTGTCCCCGACCGATTAGAGTCAGGCCATGCCTGCACCCAAAGCCCTCCCCAACGAGGTCCGCATCATCGGCGGACAGTGGAAACGCACCAAACTGCCGGTGGCGGACAAGCCCGGCTTGCGCCCGACCCCGGACCGGGTGCGCGAAACCCTGTTCAACTGGCTAGGGCAGGATCTGGGCGGCTGGCGCTGTATCGACGCCTTTGCCGGCACCGGCGCGCTGGGCCTGGAAGCGGCTTCGCGCGGCGCCGGCCAGGTCCTGCTGGTGGAACAGGATCTCGCCCTGGTCGCCCAGTTGCGCGCCTTGCAGCAAAAGCTCTCCGCCCACGCTGTCGTGGTGCAGCGGGCCAACGGCCTGTCGGTCCTGAAGCAACTGGCGCCGGGCAGCATGGACCTGGTGCTGCTCGACCCGCCCTACGATGCCAAGCTGCACGACACCGCGCTCAAGGCGGCGGCTGCCGCGGTTTCGCCGGACGGCTGGATCTACCTGGAAGCGCCCGACGCGTGGGACGACGGGCGGCTGGCGCCTTTCGGCCTGGCGCTGCACAAGCACTTGCGCGCCGGTGCCGTCCACGCCCATTTGCTCAGCCGCCTGAAAGCACCACCGGGCCCATAATCCGCTCAGCAAGAGACGGCAGCCGCGCCGGCGTTCCGTTGAGGAGAAAAAACATGGCCCAGAGCGTGATCGCCGTTTATCCCGGCACATTCGACCCGATGACACTCGGCCACGAAGACGTGATCCGGCGCGCAACCCAGTTGTTTGACAAGGTGATCGTGGCCGTCGCGGCCGGCCACCACAAGAAAGCGATGTTCACGCTCCAGGAGCGCATCGAGATGGCCAAGGACGTGGTCGTCGGCTACAAGCAGGTGACCGTCGAAAGCTTCTCGGGCCTGCTGCGCGATTTCGTCGTGGCCCGCGGTGGCAAGGCGATGGTCCGCGGCTTGCGGGCGGTGACCGACTTCGACTACGAATTCCAGCTTGCGGGCATGAACCGCAGCCTGATGCCCGACGTGGAAACCGTCTTCCTCACGCCCAGCGACAAGTACCAGTTCATCAGCAGTACCTTCGTGCGGGAGATCGCTGTGCTCGGCGGCGAGGTCGACAAGTTCGTCTCGGCCACCGTGCAGCAGATGCTGGTGGAGAAGGTCCGCAGCCTCGGGCGGGAATAGCGTCCGTCACCCCGGACTTGCTCCCGGATCCAACGTTCCAAGCCAGGCAGTCAGCGTGGCATTGACGACCTCCGGCCGCTCCATTGTCAGCATGTGGCCGCAGTCCTGCACCATCACCAGCTGCGCATCGGGCACCAGGTCCGCGATTTCACGCGAGCATTCCGGCGGCGCCAGCCGGTCGGCGTCACCGCACAGCACCAGCGTCGGGCAACGGACTGCAGGCAAGTGGGCACGGGCATCGGGGCGACCGGTCACGGCGCGGTTCTGCCGGATCAACTGGCCGGCGCCGGCCCGCAGCACGAACTCGAGGTAAGCGGGGGCGAGGGCGGGCGCGTTGTCCGGATGGAAAGCGAAGGCGACGTTCGGCCCGATCACTTCGGCGACGCGGTCCTGCGCGAACATCTCGATCGCCGCTTCGCGCAGCCTGCGCATGACATCGCTCTCCGGCTGCGCAGTGGTGCCGAGCAGGGCCAGGCCGCGGATGCGCTGCGGAGCCTGGCGCGCCGCTTCCATCGCGATCATGCCGCCCATCGATGCGCCGCAAAGCACCAGCGGCCCCTCGTGCTCCACCAGCAGCGCCTGCGCCATGGCGGGGATGCTGTCGTAGCGCATATGCACGTCGGTGACGACGGCATTCCATTCTGCCGGCAGCGCGGCGAGCTGCGCCTGCCACATCGCCGTATCGCCAGCGAGCCCCGGGATCAGGATCAGCCGCCTCATTCGAGGCTCGCCGCGATCGCGTCCAGTCCGAGGCCCCGGTACACCGCCGCCGACTGGCGCCTCAACCGCTGCGATTCGGGCTGGCTGTGCACGTGCTGCTGCAGCAGGTTCTGGGCGGCGACCAGGTTGTCGTTGCGGACCAGGGCATCAAGATGCACCTGCGAGAACAGGTCGCGCTGCGCGTGGCTGCCGCCGATCTCGGTCAGCCGCGGCAGGGCCTGGCCGAGTTCGTCGACCGCGCGTTGCCAGTCGCCACGCGCGTGCGCCAGCAGTCCGCGGCTGGCCGGCACGCACACGCGCTGCCACGTGTGCTGCAGGGCCGGCGGCACCTGCGCGGCATGGTGCTCGATGTTGCGCAGCAGCTGGTCGGCCTGCGGCCGGCGGGCGCGCGCCAAGCCGTAGAGATACTGCATGTCCAGGAACGGCAGCACCTGGTCGTCCAGGTGCTGGAGCAAATGGTCGGCCAGGTCCTGCCAGCGGTCGCCGACATCGACGCCCGCAAGCTCCAGCCGGGCCAGCAGCGACACCGCGTTGACCTCGTCCTGGCTGTAGTCCTTGGCCACGCCCCAGACCTGGTTGTCGTACAGCGCCAGCACTTCGCCATGGCGATCGAGCTCCAGCGCGAACAGGGCCTGGTGCCACCAGTTGTGCGTGACCATGAAGGAGTTCAGCCCCACCCAGCTGTCGCTGACGTCGGCGAGAAACGCGTGGCCTTCGCGGATGCGGCCCTGCGTCAGCATCACGTGGGCCAGCGCATGGTGGGCCCACGGCTCCTTGCGCACCATCGCGATCGCCTTGCGCGCGGAAACCTCGGCCTGCTCCAGAAAATGGCACTGCTCCCAGCCGAACGCGAGCATGCCGTGCAGGTAGGGCACGTCAGCCGCAGCGGGCAGCGCCGCCAGCGCGACGCGCAGCATGGCCGGCGCGTCGCCCAGATTGAAGAAGTGGTAGTGGGCCAGCTTGAGCGCCACCAGGTCGCGCGGAAAGTCGCGCAGATGCTGCTCCAGCACGCCGGCGCTGCGAAGCACATCGCCATCGACCCAGGCCTGCACGGCCGCGACGAAGCTTCGCTCGCGCGCTGTCGGCGCCAGCGGCGACGCCAGCGCCCGATGCAGGAATGGGCGCGCGTTGGCGCTGGCCGAGCGGGTCTCCGCGAACATGTGGAGCGCGGCCGCATAGACCTGCACCAGCGGCGCCTCGTCGACGGCGGCGGCGTCGAGGATGTTGCCGACCCGCGCCTCGCTGGCGACGAAGCCGTCGGCGAAATCGTTGAGACTGGCCAGGCTGGCCGCGTGCTGCAGTCCGACCGGATTGCCGAAGCTGTCAGTCCACATGCTGCAGCGCTTCGGAGGGCGGCTGCGGCCAGGGGCGCTGCGCCTCCCGGATCAACTCGAAAGCACGCGAGACCTGCAGCACGCCGAGATCGTCGAAGCGCTGGCCGGCGATCTGCAGCCCGATCGGCAGTCCGCCGGCGGTGTAGCCGCAGTTGATGGACGCCGCCGGCTGCTCCGACATGTTGTACGCAACGGTGAAGCCGATGTGCTCGAGCGGACGCAGCGGGTCGTTGGTCGGCGACGCCCAATCTGCCGGCGGCGCCGGGACCGGCGACGTCGGCGAGATCACGTAGTCGAATTTGCCGCAGGCGCTGACCGCAGCCAGCCGCGTCGCGTGGAACTGGCTGAACGCCCTGAACACGGCTTCGCCCGTCATGCCGGCGGCGCTGTCGCCCCAGCGCTGGATGTAGGGCAGGACCCTGGCCTTCGTCGCCGCGGGCAGCGCCTTCATGTCGATGTGCGTGCGCATGCGCCAGAAATGGTCCATGCCATCGAGCATGGCCTGGGTCATGAACGGCTCCATCGGTGCGACCACCGCGCCGGCGCGTTCGAACAGGCGCG
>JACMQP010000287.1 GCA_014376915.1 Ramlibacter sp. | reverse complement strand
TGGGGGTCGCTCAAAGAGTGAAATGTAGTGCCATAATAGTTTGTAACGTATGCTCCACGAGCCGCCGTTTCGTGCAGTATCGAGAGATGTTCATCCGGCGCACCCAAACCCGCAATCGCACGTCCGGCGAGCCCTATGTCACATTCCGGCTGGTGCACAGCGAGCGAGTGGGTAGCGCCGTCAAGCAGACCACCTTACTCAACCTGGGTAGCCACTTCGATCTGCCTCAAGTGCATTGGCCCGCGCTGGCTCAGCGCATCGACGAACTGGTGCACGGGCAGGCCTCGATGCTGGAGGCAACGCTGCCTGAGGAGGTGCAAGCCTTCGCACAACGCTTTGCAGCCCAGATCATTGCCCGCAAGCCTGCCGTGCCCAGCCTGGGCGCGGCGCCCACGGTGCGCGCAGATCGCGCCGCCCCAGCGCCTGCCAAGGCCGCCAAGCCACCCAGCGGTCCACCGCGCAGCCCGGCCAGTCAAGCCGGCGAGCTCGCGCGCTACCAAGAGGTCGATCTCGACTCGCTTGAACTGGTCGACCCACGCAGCGTGGGCGTGGAGCACGCTGCGCTGTCGGCAATGCGCCAATGCGGCCTGGAGGACAAGCTCAGCGAGTTGGGCCTGAACCGCCCGCAGATCGCCGCGGCTGTTGGCAACATCGTTGCGCGCATGGCCCAGCCGGGCAGCGAGCGGGCCACCCACGCCTGGTTGAAGGACACGTCGGCGCTGGGTGAACTCATTGACTACGACTTCGAGAAGATGGACCTGAACCGCCTGTACCGCGCATCGGACGCGCTGTACAAGCACTGCGACGCCTTGCAGGAGCACCTGTTCGGCCAAGCGCGCTCGATGTTCGGCTTGGGGCCTCAGACCATCACCCTGTATGACCTGACCAACACCTACTTCGAGGGCGTGGCCGCCGGGGTGAGCAAGGCCAAACGCGGCCACAGCAAGGAGTGCCGTAGCGACTGCCCGCTCGTGACGCTGGCGATGGCACTGGACGGCAGTGGCTTCGTGCGGCGCGTGCAGTTCTTCGCTGGCAACGCCAGCGAGCCCACCACGCTCCAAGGCATGCTCACGGGCCTGGACGCGGCCCCTGGGGCGACGGTGGTGATGGACGCGGGGATCGCCACCGAGGCCAATCTGACCTGGCTGCGCGAGCAGGGCTATCACTACGTGGTCGTCTCCAAGCTGCGCGAGCGCCAGTTCGACCCGGCGCTGGCCACCGAGGTGCAATCGGCCGGCGAGGTGACGATCCAGTTGCAACGCGTGCTGGATGCGCAGGGCCATGTGCTGCTGTACTGCCACTCGCCCGCGCGCGAGGAGAAGGACCGTGCCATCGATACGGCCAAGGCCAGTGGCCTGGAGGCTGCGCTGACCAAGTTGCAGGCCGGCCTGAGCAAGCCGCGCGGCACCGACGTGGCCACCTTCATGCAGCGCCTGGGCCGCGCCAAGCAGCGCTTCGCGCGCGCGGCCCAGCACTACGAGATCACGGTGGCCACCGACCCCGAGGGCAAACTCGTCACCGCCATCACCTGGGTCAAACGCATCAAGCCCGGCAGCGCGGCTGCGCATCCGGGCGTGTACTGTCTGCGCACGACGCTTGTAGATCAGGACAACGCCACGCTGTGGCGCACCTACATCATGCTCACCGAGCTGGAGTCGGTGTTCCGCTCACTGAAGACCGACCTGGGCCTGCGCCCGGTGTTCCACCGAATTGATCGACGCGTCGAAGGGCATTTGTTCATCAGCGTGCTGGCCTATCACTTCGTGCACACGCTGCGCCTGCAACTCAAGGCTCACGGCGTCAACGACAGCTGGAACACGCTGCGTCAGGCGCTGGCCACGCAGCGCCGGGTCACCGTCACCATGCAGCGTCGCGATGGTCACGCCGTGCATGTGCGCAAGGCCACGCGCCCCAAGCCGCGGCATCAAACGCTGGGCACCCTGCTCAAGCTCGACCCCAATCCCGGCCGCACCCATCGCGTGCTCGTCTGAGCCAGCCGCTCAGGCCGGCTCAACAACCAGCGGCAACTACAAAAACGTAGTGCCATACGCGCGGAAATGTCGCTCTAAGTCGTTGATTCCATTGAAGGTGGCGGGGCCAAGTGACAAACTCGGGCTAGGGGGACCAGACACGGGACACCGTGTCTGAGGGGCACCATTCAAAGCGGCAATTCGGTGAAGTAGCGCCCGCCGTGGAAGATCAGCGGCTGGGCCCCGGCACGCCAGGCGCAGCGCTCCACTTCGCCGACGAAGATCACATGGTCGCCCTCTTCGTAGCGGCTGCGATTGAAACACTCGAACACCGCCGCCGCGCCTTCGATCACCGGTGCGCCACCCGCACCGGCGCTGAACGCCAGGTCGGCAAAGCGGTCGACCGACTTGCTCGCGAAGCGCTCGGCCAATGCATGCTGGTCAGCGGCGAGGATGTTGATGGCGTAGTGCGAACCGCGCTCGAATGCCGGCATCGAACCTGCGCTGCGCGCCAGGCTCCACAGCACCAGTGGCGGAGTCAGCGACACCGAGTTGAACGAGTTGGCGGTCAGGCCCACTGGTGCGCCGTCGGCGCCGCGCGCGGTCACGATGGTCACGCCGGTGGCAAACATGCCGAGTGCCGCGCGAAAGTCTTGCGCGGAGAAGCTGGGCGCGAGGGCGCGTTTCGGGGGCGTCATCGGCACATTGTCCCGGATCGAGGTCTGCGCTGGCGGCGCCCGTCAAGGTAGCCCTGCAGCGTCGGGAATAATGCGTCGTCGCCAAGCGTAGACCTCTCGTGGACGCACCCACTGCCTTCCGTCAGCAACTCCTGGGCGCCATTCCGCGCCTGCGACGCTACGCGCGTTCGCTGGTGTTCGACGCCAGCACTGCCGACGACCTGGTACAGACCGCCCTCGAACGCGCGTTGGCGCACTGGCACCAGTTCGATCAGCGCCGAGATATTCTGGTGTGGACGATCAGCATCGCCCACAACGCGCACATGGACGACCGCCGCCGCAACGCCCGCTTCAACCTCGTCACGCCGCACGAATCGCAGCCCGATGCGCTGCACGACGTGGCCGATGCGGGCGGTGCCGATGTCGGCCTGCGCATCGACCTGATGGCTGCGCTGAACCAGTTGCCGCTCGAACAGCGCGAGCCGCTGCTTCTGGTGGGGCTGGAGCAATTTACCTATGCCGAAGTGGCCGAAGTGCTGCGCATCCCGATCGGCACCGTGATGTCGCGCATCTCGCGCGGACGGGTCGCGCTGCGGGCCTTGCTCGACGGTGGCGCGGCCGTTCCGGTGCACGCTGCGCACACGCTGCGCCGCGTGGTCTGACGCCTGATTCTTGATGCCCGACGCTTGATTCCCGACACCTTGCCTTGAAGAAAGCCATGAGTTCCGCCCCCGACGACACCCTGCTGCACGCCTGGCTCGACGGCGAACTGCTGCCCGAACGGCGCGCCGAGATGGATGCCTGGCTGCACGCGCACCCGGACGACGCGGCGCGCGTGCGGCTCTGGGCAGCTGACCGCGACGCGCTGCGCGTCCGCTTCGATGCCGTGCTCGGCGAACCGGTGCCACAGGCGCTGGCGCAAGTGGTCTGGCGCAAGGCGCCGCTCACGCTCGCTGCTCCCGCTGCCGGCTGGGGCCGCTGGGCGGCGGGGTTCGCCGTGTTCGTGCTCGGCGGCGCGGCCGGCGCCGGGCTGATGTGGCGGCTGCAACCGCAGGGCGCCGAACTGACCGCCCATGCCGGTGAACCTGCCTGGGTGCACCGTGCGGCAGTGGCCCATGCGGTGTACGTGCCCGAGGTGCGCCACGCGGTCGAGGTGAAGGCCCAGGAAGAGCACCTGAGCCGCTGGCTCACGAAGCGGCTCGACGTGCCGGTGAAGCTGTTCGACTTGCGTGCCCAGGGTTTTGAACTCGTCGGCGGCCGGTTGTTGCCCGACGCCGTCGGGCCCAGCGCGCAGCTGATGTACCAGGCGCTTCAACCCGCAGGCGCGGCGCCCGATGCCAAGCCGGTCCGCGTGACGGTCTACCTGCGCAAGCCCGACAGCGCCACGCCAGCCGCGTTCCGCTACGAGCAACAGGGCGCGCTGGGGTTGTTCTACTGGGTCGAAGGGCGCAGCGCCGAGGGCGGGCCGTGCGGCTACGCGCTGGTCGGCGAGCTGCCGCGCGAGCGTTTGCTGGCGCTGGCCGAGGCGATCTTCAAGCAGAGCCCGGGCGACCCGCCCTGAGACCGGCGCTGACGTCGGCGCTGGCGCTGGCGTTGGCGTTGGCACTGGCGCCGGTGGCGGTCGGTGCGCTTCATAGAATGCCGCCATGACCTTACCGGCCGGCCGCGCAGCATTGAACCCCCGTTTCAGCGCGCAAGCCGTTCACCGGCTCGCCGTGGTCACGGTGCTGGGCTTTGCTTCCGGGCTGCCGCTGGCGCTGACCGGGCAGGCGATGCAGGCCTGGCTCAGCATTTCCGGGGTCGACATTGCCACCATCGGCTTCCTCAGCCTGGTCGGCTTGCCCTACACCTTCAAGTTCCTCTGGGCGCCGCTGATGGACCGCTTCGAGCTGCCCTGGCTCGGGCGGCGCCGCGGGTGGCTGGTGCTGACCCAGCTCGCCCTGGCCGCAAGCCTGTGGTGGATGGCCGGCACATCGCCGACCGGCGCACCGCGTGCCTTCGCGGTGATTGCGGTGCTGGTCGCGTTCATCTCGGCCTCGCAAGACATCGTGATCGACGCCTACCGCACCAACCTGCTGCCGGCGAGCGAGCGCGGCCTGGGTTCGTCGTCGCTGGTGCTGGGCTACCGGGTCGCGATGATCCTGTCGGGCGGCGTGGCCTTCATCTGGGTCGATCCGGCCCAGGGCGGTGGCTGGAGCTGGCCCGAGGTGTATCGCTTCATGGCGGCGTTGATGATCGGCGCGGCGGTGTTGTCGGCCACGGCGCTGCCGAAGCTGAAGGCCGTCGAGTTGCCGACCAGCGTGGCGCGGCGTGACGTGTTGGGGTTTCTGGCCGTGATGCTGGCGGTTGGCGTCGGCGTGGCGCTCAGCAACCGCTTCGGGCGCGGCATTGCCGATGCGTTGCTCGCGCCGCTGCTGGCTGCGGGGCGCCTCTCGGTCCCGTTGCAGGGCAAGTGGATCGACCTCTTCGCCCTGCTGCTGGGCATTGCCTTCACGCTGCCGCTGGCCGCCTGGGCTGCACGTGCCGCGCGCTTCGAGACGCTGCTTGGCGGCCTGAACAGTTACTTCGCCCAGCCCGGCGCGGCGGCCTTTCTCGGCTTCGTGGTGCTCTACAAGCTCGGCGATGCGTTCTCGCTGTCGCTCGTCACGCCCTTCCTGTTGCAGGCCATGCATTTCAGCATTGCCGAGGTCGGCGTGGTCAACAAGATCATCGGCCTGTGGCTGACGATCGGCGGCGCGCTGCTCGGCGGCGCGTTGATGTTGCGCATCGGGCTGTGGCGCGCGCTGATGCTTTTCGGTGTGCTGCAGATGATGGGCATCATGTGTTTCTGGTGGCTGGCCGTGAGCGGCCGCGGCGCCTTGCCGGGGCTGACGATTCCCGCCTTCGATTGGGGCTTCGTCAAGCTCGCCCACGCGACCGAGGTCGACGGCGGGCTGTTGTTCGCCGTGGCCGGCGAGAACCTGTCTGGCGGCATGGGTACGGCCGCATTCCTCGCGTTCCTGATGAGCCTGTGCAACCAGCGTTTCACGGCCACCCAGTTCGCGCTGCTGAGCGCGTTCGCGTCGGTCGGCCGGGTCTGGGTCGGCCCGCTGGCCGGGGTGCTGGCCGAATCGATCGGCTGGCCGGCGTTCTTCATCGTCTCGACGTTCGCGGCTGTGCCGGCGTTGGTGATGTTGTGGTTCATGCGCGCCACGGTTCGGGCGCTGGAACACGACCCGAATGCCGCAGCGGCGGATGCCTGAACGGAGCCCTTCGTCCGGCGGGTACGCCAGACGGTCCCCCAACGGGACGGCCGCCCGGCGCTCGGTCTGTCGAAGCTTGCGAGCGCCCGCCGCCCGCACCATCGTGAACTGCGGCCCGATTTCCGGGTCTTGAACCTCATGAAAAACCCTGCACCCCTGCGCGTGTTCCCGACCCTGGCCAGCGCCGACACCTTGCATGTGCCGGGCTGTGGCTGCGCCCTGCACGCGCGGCGATTGTTCACCGGCGGCCTGCTTGCCGCCGCCGGCGCTCTGGCCGTGCCGGCGTGGGCGCGCGAGGGCGTCGAGGTCGGCCCGAAGTCGAGCCTGGCGCAGTTCGTCTCGGCCGAGCAGATCGAGCAGGCCGGCGTGCAGCAGTACGCGCAGATGCGCCAGAAGGCCGCGCAGCAAAACGCGCTGGCGCCCGATGGCCACCCGCAGGTGGTGCGGCTGCGCGCCATCGCGCAGCGCCTCATCCCCTACACCTTCGAGTGGAACGACCGCGCGCGTCAGTGGCGCTGGGAAGTGAATCTGATCGGCGGCAAGCAGATCAACGCGTTCTGCCTGCCGGGCGGCAAGATCGCGTTCTTCTACGGCATCCTCGACCAGTTGAAGCTCAGCGATGACGAAGTGGCGATGGTGATGGGCCACGAGATGACCCATGCGCTGCGCGAACACGCCCGCGAGCGCATGGGCAAGTCCATGGTCACGCGTGGTGCGATCGAGATCGGCTCGGCCCTGCTCGGCCTGGGCAACGGCGGGCGCTACCTCGCCGACATGGGCGGCCAGCTGCTGACGCTCAAGTTCGGCCGTGAAGACGAGTCCGAGGCCGACCTGGTCGGGCTGGAGCTCGCCGCCCGCGCCGGCTATGACCCGCGTGCCGGCGTCACGCTGTGGCAGAAGATGGCCGCCGCGAACAAGGCGGCACCGGCGCAGTGGTTGAGCACGCACCCGTCGGGCCCGACGCGCATCCATGACATCGAGGTCAACCTGCCGAAGGTGGCGCCGCTCTATGCGCGGGCGGCGAGGCCGGCGCAGCGGTTCGAGCCGCCTCGCGCGCAGGCGAACCCGCCAGCCGAGCCGCCACGCAGCGTGTCCCGGTAGTCGACGAACGCCTCGCTTCCCGGCCTTCGGCCCGCGAGCCTGTCGCTTCGACTCCACCGGAATGAGGATGAAACCGCTTGCAAAAGCCGCGACCATGAATGCCCTTGAAATGGGAGAGGCAGGATGCGCAAAGACCTGGTCGTCAAAACGAAGACACTGGTGGGCTCCAGCGACCTGACGCTGCTCGCCCGACTCAAGCCGGGGCTGGTCCCTTCACTGGAGGCCCTGACCTACAAGACACGCGTCAAGCGCCTGCTCAAGACCTTGAACAACGGCCGAAGCTCGGCGCACGAGTATTCGTTGTTGCGCGCGTTTTCCGATGGTGTCGAGCGGGTGGGGAAGATCCAGTCGGTGCGCGTGGCCGTGGTCGAACCGGACCAGGTGCTGCTGTCGGTGACCTTCGACGGCGGTTGGGAATCGTATCTGCGGGTGCTCTGGCAGCGCGTCGGCACCTTGCTGGACATCATCTTCTGCAACACCGAGGGCTATGTCAGTGCCTGGGGCCACAGCTTCGAGGAATGGGCCGAATGGGTGCGCCGCGTCCAGATCGAGACCGACTTCTTCTACGCCATGCCGGGCCTGACGGTCGATGATGTTCAGTCCCTGCGCCATGAGGAACTCGCGCACCGCCAAGTGCCTGGCCGTTTGCCCGCTGACCTGGTGGCGACAAGGCAGTCGGTGCAAAGCGCCGAACAACTGACCTGGTCGCGCGTCGGCCCGGCAGACTTTCATGTCATCAAGGAGTTGGGGCGCCAGGGCTTGCGTGCGTTGACGCTCGTGCATCGCCTGACCCACTACTTTTTGCCGGGCACGCCTGACGGCGACTTCCTGCAACGCGCCGCACGTGATCTGCTGCAGGAGTTCATCCGCCTTTACCAGCGGCGTGAACTGGACCAGGTGGTGCACGGTGGGCGCGTCCGGTTTTCGGAGCAGATCGACTGGTTGTTGAAGGAAGTCGAGGAACGTGCCGCGCCGCCGCTGCCCAGGAGCACCCCGCAGCCCGATGCCCCGACAGACGTGCAGGGTGGCATCCTGAGTGCCTACCCGGACGTGACCCACGGCTGCCTGCTGCTGCTGGCGTTCGACGGCCCGGCGGCCGCAGCGAAGTTTCTCGATGCGATCCATCCCGGCATCACCCGGGAAGGCCGCCCGCTCGATGCGAGCCAGCCGTTCCTGAACATCGCATTCACCTGCGAGGGCTTGCGTGCGGTGGGGTTGTCGGAGCCGCAGATCGGGTTGTTTCCACAGGAGTTCCAGGAGGGCATGGAGGCGCGCGCCAGCCTGCTCGGTGACTTCAGGCTCAACCACCCCCGACGCTGGCGGCTGCCGGCGCGCAACTGGAACGCAACGCAGGGCGCAGGCCTGGTCGAGTTGTCGGCCGTCCATGTGATCGTGCAATTGCGCATGGGTGCGGGCCCTGCCAGCGCTGGTGCGGCACTGGAACCCGGCGATGCACTGTTCGGCCCCGTGACAAAACTCCTTGAAGGGCACGCGGGTGTGGTGTTGCTGTCGGTGCAACCGATGGTGCGGAACTTCAGCAACGAGCGCAAGCCGATGGAACACTTCGGCTTTGTTGACGGCGAAGGCTCGGACCCGGTGCTCGACCCCGCCAAGAACGGCGTCATCTACGACCGCAACCAGGTGCAGCTCGGTGAGTTCCTGTGCGGCTATGCGAACGCCGCCGAACTGCCGCGCAACCCTGGCACGGCGCCCGATCCTGACCTCATCCGCGAGCGCGACCGCTGGCTGCACAACGGCAGCTTCCTGGTGATTCGCAAACTGAGCCAGGATGTCGAGGCCTTGAACCATGCCGTGGCCATCGCGAGCAAGGAGACCCGGCTCGACGCCCCCCTGATTCTGGCAAAGATGATGGGCCGCTGGCAGGCCGGCGACGCATTGGCGGCGGCGCCGGGGCGGGGCAACGATTTCGACTACGTTGACGAAGATCCGCCCGGCAGCGTGTGCCCATTTCACGCCCACATCCGCCGCGCGAACCCGCGCCACAAAGACGACCCGGAGTTGCTGCCGCCGCCGGGCGGGCGCACCCCGCGCCTGATGCGCAGAGGCATGTCGTACGGGCCCACCTACAACGCTGCGGAGGCCGGCTCCGGCGCGCAGCCACGCGGCATGGTGTTCATGGCCTACAACGCCAGCATCGCCGAGCAGTTTGAAGTCGTGCAACGCTGGGTCAGCGGCGGCAACAGCGCCGGCGGGTATTCCGGCCAGAGCGATCCGTTTCTGGGCGTGGCGCCAAACGAGCAGCAGCGGTCTTTTCGCTTTGAACACGCCGGCAAGGTGCACCGGATCGCGCTCGACGGCTCGCCAGACCTGCTCGGCGACGCCCGGCCGTTCGTGCGGCTGGAATGGGGCGCCTACCTGTTCACGCCGTCGATTAGCGTGCTGCACAAGATGGCCCAGACCGGCAGGGAACTGGCCGGCACCGTGCCCACACCGGTGTGGTCGGCGGTCGATGGCTGGAAACGAATCATGGAGCTGACCACGCTCGAACACGAGCGTGGCGCCGAACTCGCGGCCGACGGCTGGAAGGCAGTGCTCGAAGACCCCGAGGCGCAGCGCACCTTCGACAGTGCCGGGGTGTGGGCCGCCATTCGCTACCGCTGCGGCGGCGTGCTGCGCACCCCGTACGGCCTGCTCGTCGCTGACCGCCGCCTCGGCGCACAGGTCTTGTCGAACGACGAGGGGCTTTACTCCGTGAGCGGCTACCGCGAGCGCATGACGCAGTCGATCGGGGAAATCTACCTCGGGCTCGACGGCCAGCGCGGCGGCTGTCCCCGGCACGACCCGGCCACCGCGATCAACGCCGCCATCGGCGCGTTGACGAAGACCGACGCGTTCACAAGCGCCCGCCAGGCGGCCACGAAGGCGATCACGAACATGATCGGGTTCGAGCAGGAACTCAGCCGTGATTTCGGCGAGATCCACTGGGAACTCAACCTCGACGTGAAGGAGGTGGTCGATCAAACGCTGGCGGCGCTGTGCCACGAGTGGTTCGGCCTGCCGGTCGAGAAGTGCGAAATCCAGACCGGCGGCGCGCGCTGGGACTGGGCGCCGGGGCAGCCACCGTTCTACCCGGGCCATTTCACTGCACCGTCGCGCTACATTTTCCAGCCCCGGCCCGGGCAGGCGGCTGAGGCGTACGGCATCCAGTACGGCCAGGCGCTCCAGAAGGCCTTTGTCGAGTTGGTGAAACGTCATCGGGACGACCCCGGCGTCACGCCGGTGCTGAACGCCCGCGCGCCCCTGGCAAAGGCAATCCTTGCCGCCTTTCCACGCCCCGCAGTGCCCGTGCCGACCCAGGACGACCTTGCGGCACGGACCATGGTCGGTGTGCTGATGGGCTTCTTGCCGACGGTGGACGGCAACCTGCGCCTGTCGATCGACGAATGGCTGCGCGAGGGCAGCTTCTGGACGCTCCGCGCGGCATGGGCTGGCCGCAGCGCTGACACGTTGGCCATGGCCGAGGAGCTGCTGGAGCCTGCGCTCCGCAAGGCGATGCAATTGCGGCCCTCGCCAGAGCTGGTGTGGCGTACCGCCACGCGCCACCACAAACTCGGCGACGAGCGGGTGCGGCCGGGCGACAAGGTCGTGGTGTCCATCGTCTCGGCCACCCACCAATGCCTGGAAGCCGGCGACCCGGATGTCTACCCGGTCTTCGGCGGCGAGCGAAAAAAGTCCGCCGGCCACAGCCACGCCTGTCCCGCCTACGAGGCCGCCATGGGCACCTTGCTCGGTACGGTGACGGCCTTGCTGGAGGTCAAGGAGTCAGTGCGGCCCAGCGTGGCGCCGCTTGCGCTGACGCTGGAGGGCGATCTGGTTGCGGCCCGGCTGCGCGGGGTTTCGAAGGCCCGGCCGCGGGCCACGCCGAAGGGCTCATCGGGTCTCGGCGCCGGGCACACCCTGGTGGCCGATGGTGACTCCTGGCTCTGCTACAAGACCTACGGTCCCTTGGGGAGGCCGCAGAACCTCGCCGAGGGTCTGGCCACCGAGCACGGCTTCAAACTCGTCAACCTGGCCATCAAGGGCAGTCGGCTCTTCGACTTCTACAGCGACGCGGGCCGAGACTTGACCCCGCTGGCCTGCAGCCAAGCCAGCGCGAGTTCGTTCCGGATCGATCGGCTCTGCGCCAAGGTGAAGGACATGGTCGTTCGCGGCAATCCGCCGGCCGCCATTCTGCTGTCGGTGGCGGGGAACGATGTGGTCGAAGAACGGCTGACCGGTTTGCTGAATCGACAGGGCGCCGGCCAGCCGGTGCTCGACGAAACGGCGGTCGCCTCGACCGTGGATGGCTTGATGCAGTGCTGGCTCGAACACGTGCTGGACCGCATCACGGCCGAATGTATCTTCGCGTCGGGCGTTCCGATTCCAGTGTTTCTGCACGGCTATGACTTCCCCGTTCCGGACGGCCGGTTCATTGCTGGCGTCACCGCGCCGCTGCTGGCCTGGTTGTACCCGGCCTTCAAGGAAGCCGGCTACGACTACCCGCCGAACCCGAACTACCCGCTCGACGGCATTGCCCCGATGTGCACGCTGATCTCGCGCCTGAACGACATGCAGGCCCGGGTGGCGGCGTTGCCCCGATTCAAGACGCATGTCTTCCATGTCAACCTGACCGGCACGCTGTCCAACGCCGCGGCCAGCTACGCCAGGGACTGGGACAACGAGTTGCATGCCAGCCGCGCCGGCTTCGCGAAGCTCACCGCGAAGTTCGCCGGCGCGCTGCTTGCAAACCTGCCGGTGCTACAGGCGCAAGCGCAGCGCTTGCGCTTGTTGCAGGTGCCATGACATCCGCATTTGTGCAAAGGCTTCGCACGCGGCGTCGAGCGGCGCGCGAGCTTCGCGCGGGTGCCCGCGCTCGATCTCTATGCCGGCTCGACAAAGTTGCGTCTTGGCCTGTTCGTGCGGCGAGTGGCGCAACTGCGCCGAACGCTGGGCCAGCCCAAGGTAGTGTTCAACACCCACATCGTCGTTCGCGGCCGCCGCCGCGCGGGCCAGCGCCCTGCAGCCCATGGCCTCGCCGATGCGGTCGTGCTGGCGGGCCCGGACGAAAAGGCGCGCGGCGTGCCGCCGTGCTTCATCGACGCGCCCCAACGACACGGCCCCATCGACCAGCCAACCGTAGTTGAGCGATGTGACGAGCGCGCCTTTGCGAGCCTCGATCCAGGCGGTGGCGTCGTGCACGATCAGCAAGGCCTCGGGCCGTTGCGAGACAACCCAGTTGGCATAGCCCCACAGGGCGCGGCTCATGGCCAGCAGTTGCCGGCTTTTCACGTGCTCGGCGATCCGCACCGATCCCGCCGCCATCGCTTCGGCCTCTTCCCAGCGCCCCTGCCACTGGTAGACGGCGCTGACCCAGTTGCGCACCGAACTCGCCACCTGGTGAACCGTGTCACCCAGCAACTCGAGGGCCTGCGCAAAGCACGCATCGGCGTCGTCGAAGAGGCCACGGTCGCCGAGCACGCTGCCCTTGCACGCCAGCGCGTAGGCGGACCCGACGGCGACGCTGCCACCGGGCTTGGCGCGGGCCCGCTTGCTGTCGATGGCGGTGTCGAGCAAGAGCAGCGCAGCGTCGTAGTCGCCGGCGCTTGCCAGCGTTTGGCCCAATGTGGCGCGAACCTGGGCCGCGAGGCGCCCGTCGCCGAGCTGTTCGGCCAGGCGGAGCGCCGTCTTGCAATGGTCGGTGGCCTCGCGCGCCCGGCCTTTGGCATAGCAGATGTACCCCAGCCAGTAGTGCGCCCGCGCGAGGACCTCGGCGCTGCCGGATTGGCGTGCCAAATCAACGCCGCGTTCGAAGATGGCAACGCCGTCGGCCAGTGCCAGCGGGTCGAACACGCAGGCCATGCCCAACTTCTGCGCCACGGTGCACCATTGCAATTGGTCTTCGCGCGCGCTCAAAGGCAGGCCATCCAAGGCCTTCAGTGCGGCCGAGAACTGGGCGCGGGCGCGGTCGAGCGCGAAGGCGGCCATCGCCTTGTCGCCTGCAAGCTCCGCATGGCGCGCCGCCTCGACCGGCATTTCACCCGCCGCGCAGTGGTAAGCCAGCCGTTCAAGCACGTCCTCACCGCCGGCGAGTTGGCCGGCTTCATTCAACGCAGCCGCAATGCGGCGGTGCATGACCTGGCGATGATGCAGACCAAGGCCTGCGTAGATGACGTCGCGGGTGATGCCATGCTTGAACCGCAACATGCCCTGTGATTCGGCCGGGAAGATCCAGTCTTGCCTGGCCAGCTCGCGCAGCAGCGGATCGTGTTCGCCATGGCCGGTGATGCGCTCCAGCAGGCTGGCCGGAAAGACGGTGCCAATGACGGCGGCGGCGCGAACAATTTCAGACAGCAACGGCGGCAGACGGCTCACGCGCGATTCGACCAGCGCGTTCAGCCAGGCACTGCCCCCTTGAATGTCTTCGATCGGACGCGAGCCGCCTTCGGCGCGGGCCGCATGGCACAACTCTTCGATGAAGAGCGGGTTGCCGCCGGCGTAACGGTGAATCTTCGCGATCACGAAGGGGTCGGCTTCCGGGAGCAGGTACGCCATGGTCCGGGCCGCGTCACCCGAATCGAGTGGCGCCAGAGCCATGGTTCTTGCGTGCGCCGGTTCGGCCCCGTCGGCGCCGATGTGGCGGGTGGCGAGCAGCACCAGGATCGGGCGCTTCAGCGACAGGATGGCATCGAGGACTTGCTGGCTCACGCTGTCGGCCCATTGCCAGTCATCGAGCACCAGCAGCAAGGGCCGGCCCGCCGCCAATGAATCGAAGACGGAACGGATGGCGTCGATGGACTGGCCAAAAGCCGCGCGAAGAAGGCTGACTGCCGGTTCCTCGGGGTCCGTCCGGGCGTCCACGCGGGCCGCTCGCAGCGTGCGCAGCATCTGCAAGAACGGCTGCAATGGCTCGGCGCCGAGATACCCTTCGCAGTAACCGCGCAGCGTCATGCAGTTCGCTTCGAGGGCGTCATGCACCAGTTCCTCCAGCAAGCGTGTCTTTCCCACCCCTGGCCCGCCTGAAATGGCAATGCAACCTGGCGTGCCGGACAGCACCTGCTGCAGGGCATTGCGAAGTGTGCGGCGCTCGATTTCACGGCCGGCGAATGGCGCGGAGCCGCGCAAGAAGCTCGCATCGAATCGCCGCTGCACCGGGGCCCGCCCCAGGATCCTGAAGACGGCCAGCGGCGGGGCGTAGCCCTTGACGTTGACGACCCGACGCGCGCTGGTGGCGAAGAAGCGGGATTCAGGCCCGAGGGTCTCTTCGCTGACATAGATCTCGTCGGCACCGGCCAGGTCGGACAAGCGCGCGGCCACGTTGGGCACATTGCCCAGAACCTCGAATCGACCGCGCTCCACGTCGCCGTCGGCGACATACACCAGGCCCGCATGAATGCCGGAATGCATCGACAGGCGGCCGACCACCAACCGGTCCCCTTCGACCGCAATCCGGGTCACCGCGTCGTGCAATTCAAGTGCCGCCTCGGCGGCGCGGCGGCCGTCATCTTCCATCGATTGCGGGTAGCCAAAGATCGCCAGGGCGCCGTCTCCTTGAAGCCTGGCAATGCAGCCGCCGTGCTTCGGGATGATTTCGCGGCACAGTCGCCGCAGCGCGTGAAGCATCGCCGCGTAGTGTTCGGCCTCCATCACGTCGCCGAGGCGCGTCGAGTCTGTCAGGTCCGCGAACAACACGGTCAAATATCGGCGTTGGCCGATGTCATCGGGTTCGACGACGCGGCTCCTCGACGCGTTCGCGTCGTCAGGGGCTGCTGGCTGTGTTGAGGCTGACATGTTCGCCTTGGTCGACTCGCTGCCGACGAATGGCACGCATTCTGAGACAAATCGCCGCTGCGCTGCTACCGGCCAGAGCGTTTTCTGCGCCGTTGCTTGAGGTTTCCGGACCTGCGCAGACGGCCGTCCGCTGATGGCCTCATGCGCCCGACGCTGCGCCTACCACCTGACGGGAAGGCGTTGCAAGAGCAGCAGGCCTCCGTCTTGGGGGCGAACATAGGCGCCCCCCTCCAGGTCCTTCATCAACCGGCTCACCATCTCCCGCGAGCACCCGAGCCGGTTCGCCACTTCCTGGTGCGTGAGGCGCTCGGCGATCAACCGGATGCCGCCCACCGGGGGCATGGCCAATGAATTGAGCAGCAGCACCAGCCGCCCGTACACATCGTTGAGCGCCAACTGCTTGGTGCTCAGGGTGGCGGCACGTGCACGGCGGATCACCTTGGCCAGCAGGTCGAAGGCGAACTCGGGGTGCTCGGCGATATGCAGCAGCAGGGTCTGCCGGGTCACCAGTGCGCAGTCGGTTTGCTCCAGCGTCGTCACGCTGGCCGAGCGCGGGCCGCCGTCGAGGCTGATTTCGCCCAGGTATTCGCCCGCGCCGTAGGTGCCATAGGTGATCTCGCGGCCGTTGTCGCCACTGCCGAACACGCGCACGCGGCCGGCCAGCAGGATGTACAGGACATCACCTTGCTCGCCTTCATGGATCAGCGTCACGCCCTTTCGGTAGCGTCGCAGGTCGCCCCGCACTGCGAGCTGGCGCAGGGCGTCGGGCAGCACGTCGCAGGGGTCGATCGCGGGCGGCAGGGCGGCAACATTCTTTCGTGCGGTCGGCATGGGTGGCGAGGCCCGGCCGAGAAGGGGCGCGGGTCCGATGGCGGCATGCTAGCGAGCCCGCTCGCATCGTGCACGCCGAAAGCGCGCCGATTGCACGTCGATCGCACGCCCGGCTAGGCGCCGATCAAGCCCGCGTCATTCCAGGCGGCGGCCACGCGGGGCTCGCCGCGCAGCACGCCCATCAATGGCGGCAGCACGGCCACCTGGCGCACCAATGCGCGGATGCTTTCGGCGCCGGTCTTGATGCGGATGTTGCCGATCTGCGAGCGCACGGTCGAGATCGCCACGCCGAACTGCGCCGCAATCTTGGTCGGTGGTGTGCCGTGGCACAGCAGGGCCAGCACGCGGGTTTCCGCCGCAGACAGGCCGTGGCTGCGTGCGAAGCCCTGCACCGACAGCACCTCGCAGACCTGGCGCTTGCCCAGAACCACGAGCACCACGGGCGCGTCGTCAGTGCCTTGTGAAGGCAGCGGCACCACCGACACACTGACCCGGTGGGCTTCGTCGCCCAGCGTCAGCAGTTTGCGCAGGCCTCGCAGCGCGGCGCTGCACAGTGCGTCGTGGAGGGGCGCCACGTCTTGGGCACGCCGCACGCGCAACTGGTTACCGAACAGTTGCAGAGGGTGTCGTGCATCGAGCTCGATGTTCGCCGCGTGGTTGACATGCAGCACTTGCGCGTCGCCGTGCAGCAGCAACACACCGTAGTCAAGCTCGTCGAGCGTGGCCGCGAGCCAGTGCCGCGCGCCGGCCATGGCCGTGCGGCGCTCGGGCCCGTGATAGGGCCGGGCGCTGTTGGACGGCCGCCCGATCATTGCGTCGGCAAACGACGGCGAGGTGGGCTGGGTGGTCTGGACAGACAGGTCAAACATGGCATTCCTCCGTTGAAGCGCCAGGCTGAAACAGGGTCCGGCCTGGTGAATCAAGCGTAGGCATCACCACGTGCAACAGGTGGTGAATATGCACGCGCGAACTTGTGACTTATTCACCTTCATCTTCGCCGCGCTGCGGCGGCTCGACAACGGCTGATGCCGTCAGGCCAGCACGCGAAGCAGCCAGCGGTTCATGTCGACGATCTCTTGCGGGCACACCGAATGCGGCATGGGGTACGCATGCCATTCCACCGGGTAGCCGAGCGCGATCAGCGCATCGCGCGATGCCGTGGCGCGGGCCATCGTGATCATCGGGTCAGCGCTGCCGTGGGCCTGGAAGATCGGCACGTCGGCGTTCGCTGCGCTGCGCTCGGTGGCGGTGAGGTCGGCCAGTGGCAGGTAGCCCGACATGCCCAGCAGCCCGGCCAGCCGCTCGCCATGGCGCAGGCCGGCCATGAAGGTCATCGCGCAGCCCTGCGAGAAGCCGGCGAGCACGATGCGGTTCGCTTTGACGCTGCGGGCTCGCTCGTTCGCGATCAGCGCTTCGATCTGCGCCTGCGATGCGCGCAGCCCGGCTTCGTCTTCGCGCCTGGCCACCTCGGTGCCCAGGATGTCGTACCAGGCGCGCATCAGGTAGCCGCCGTTGATCGTCACCGGCCGGGTCGGCGCGCTCGGGAATACGAAGCGCACCGGGCCCACGCTGGCGAGGTCGAGTTCTTGCGCGATGGGCACGAAGTCGTTGCCGTCGGCGCCCAGGCCGTGCAGGATGATGATGCTGGCCGTGGGATTCGGTGCGGACTCAAATTCGATCACTTCAAGCGACATGTGTGGTTCCGTTTGGCGTGCGTCAGCGTCGGGAGGAGCACGGATTGTGCCTGTGCAGGCCACCCACGTCAGGCGTCGGCAGCGTGCCGCTCGCAATGCGCGGTGGGCCCGATTCAGGCCGCCGCCAGCAAGCCCTTGAGCTCGTCGCCCGACAGGACTTCGCGCTCCAGAAGCCGCTGCGCCAGCGCGTCGAGTTGCCCCCGGTTGGCGCGCAGGAGCTGTTGACATGTGGCCTGGCCCGCTTCCAACAGCGCGCGCGCTTCCTTCAGCACGGCGCCCTGGAGGTCGGGGCCGAGCAATTCCTTGGGCACTCCGGCCACGCTCAACAGGCCGAAGGCCTCGCAGAAGCCGAGCGAGCCGACCATCTTGATGGCCAGCTCGGTGGCGCGCTTCAGGTCATCGGACGCCCCGGTCGAGACGCTGTCGAACACGAGCAGCTCGGTCTCCCGCCCGGCCAGCGTCATGGCCAGGCGGCTGGTCAGTTCGGCCTGCTTGTAGAGCGGGTCTTCGGTCTCGCGGGTGATGTAGGTCACGCCCAGGGCCTGGCCGCGCGGCTCGATGGTCACACGCTCGACCAGGCCGGCCTTCAACCAGTGGCCCACCAGCGCGTGGCCCGATTCGTGATAGGCCAGGCGGTTGCGGGTGTCCTGGGTCAACAGGTCCTTGACTGACGACACCTCGCCCCCCAGCTGATGGGTCTCGATGGCGCGCAGGAAGTGGTCGGCCGAGACCTTTTCGGCGTGGACCTCGGCGGCCGTGGAGGCGGCCTTGTTCACGGTGTTGGCGATGTCGGCCGGCGACATGCCCGAGGTCATTCGCGCCAGCGCCGCGGTGTCGGCGCGGCCGTCGTGGGCCACCTTGTCGATGTACAGGTCGAAGAGCCGTTGGCGCTCCGGCAATGTCGGCAGCCCAAGGCGAACCAGCATGTCGAAGCGGCCGGGTCGGCGCATGGCCTCGTCGATGTTGTCTTCGTGGTTGGTGGCCGCCACCACCACCACGTTGTCGAGCGGCTCGAAGCCGTCCATCTCGACCAGCACGCGGTTGATGATGCGGTTCAGCTCCGACTCGGCACCGCCGCCTTCGCCACCGCGGGTGCGTTTGCCGATGCCGTCGACCTCGTCGATGAAGAGCACGCACGGCGCGCTCTTGCGCGCGAGCTTGAACAGCTCCTTGACCTTGCTCACGCCGGCGCCGTAGAACATGGCGGTGAAGTAGGAACCGTCCACTGAAATGAAGTTGGCCTTGCTCTCGCCGGCCAGCGCCTTGGCCAGCAGGGTCTTGCCGGTGCCTGGCGGGCCGACCAGCAGCACGCCTCGCGGCGCTGCGGCGCCGAGCCGGGCGTATTGCGCCGGGTCATGCATGAAGGCCTTGACACGATTCAACGCCGCCTTGGCTTCATCGTTGCCGATCGCATCCGCGAATTGCGTCTCGGGGCGCGTCGACAGCCTGGAAGCCGCACCGCCCACGCCGGCCTGCACCTTGGCGCCCACGAACAGCGCGCCCACCAGCGTGGCGACCAGCAGCAGCGGCGACAACAGGCTGTTCAGGACGTCGAGCATCCGATGGCTCGTGGTGCGCGGGTCGACATCGATGCTGACCAGAGCAAACCCCGCTTCCCCCGCTTTCGCGCTCATGTCGCCGAGCCGGTCGAGCACGGTGCCGGTGCAGCCTGATGCCGAGCATCCCGGTACCGTCGAACTGGCCTTCTCGCCGGTCTTGAGCGTGTACAGGACCAGGCCCGCCTGGCCGCTTGCGAGGCCGACCACCGCCAGCGTGCCCGCGTCGAGTGCCTTGCGAAACTCCGACACGTTTTGCGGGTGGGCCAGCCAATCTTCGGGGCTCTTTTCCAAATGCAGGGTTTCGAGGCTCTTGCGCGCATCGGCCTCCTGCGTAGCGCGCCCGTTCAGCATGACGACAGCGCTGCCCAGCAAGGCGAGCACCAGCAACGCAGCCGGAATCCGGGGGTTGGCGCGGGCGCGCTCGAGGAGTTTCTTCGGCGATTTCATTGGATTCAACGGGTGGCGTACTTGGCGATCAGGTGGTCTGCCGCACCGCAGGCGTCTTGTTCGCGCTGATGGAGCTGGTGCCGAAGCGCGGCTGTTTCGAGCAGCGCATGGGTCAGGGTCGCCAGCAACGACACCTGCCGCCGTTGCGGCGAGGCGCGCTGAAAGTCGAACGAATCATTCAGGGCGGCCATCGACGACGCGAACAGGTCGCGCACGACCTCGTCGGCCACCGGCATGTCGCCGAAAAAGAGCGGCGCCTCTTTCTCGATCGTTGCCAAAGAGGCGAGGATTTGCTGCTTGGACACGGTCACGGGAGGGCTCCGATACAGGGGTGCCGCAGCCGGTGCGGCCGGTCGCAGTTTCTGCTTCATCACCATAGCAACCGGCAGCGCCCGCCATCGGCGGAGAAGCGACCCTTCTCAGATGCTGTTTCGCGCGCCACGGCGGCCGGGCAGCGGGTCAGGCCAGTCGGGCCTGTCCTCTTCAGAGACTGAGGTCGTAGTCGATCACCAGCGGCGCATGGTCGCTGAAGCGCTGTTCGAGGTAGATGTGTTCGGCGCGTGCGCGGCTTGCCACCTTCGGCGTGGCCAGGTGGTAGTCGAGCCGCCACCCGACGTTGTTGGCCCGGGCCTGGCCCCGGTTGCTCCACCAGGTGTATTGCTCGGGGTGCGGGTTCAGGGTGCGGAACACGTCGACGAAACCGATCTCGTCGAACAGCGTGGTGAGCCAGGCGCGCTCTTCCGGCAGGAAGCCGCTGTTCTTGCGGTTGCCCTTCCAGTTCTTCAGGTCGATTTCTTTGTGGGCGATGTTGATGTCACCCACCAGAATGATCTCGCGCTCGGCGGCCAGCGCCTTCAGGCGCGGCGCCATCAGCGCAAGAAAGCGGTACTTCGCCTCCTGCCGCGCTTCGCCACTGGAGCCGCTCGGGAAGTAGCAGCTGATGACGCTGAGCTTCCGGAACGTGGCGCTGCCGGTCGAGCCTTTCGCGGCGTCAAAGCGGGCCTCTACGTACCGGCCTTCGGCATCGAATTCAGGGTCGCCGATGCCCAGGATCATGCGGCTCGGCGTCTGGCGCGTGTAGAGGCCCACGCCCGAGTAACCCTTCTTCTCGGCGTAGTGAAAATGCCCCTGCATCCCCGCCACCGCATCGAAGCGACCGACCACCGTGTCGGCCTGTGCCTTGACCTCTTGCACGCCCATACAATCGGCCCCCACACCTTCGGCCCAGGCCTCGAAGCCCTTGGTGGCCGCGGAGCGGATGCCGTTCAGATTCAACGAGACAAGACGGAACACGACAGGACTTCCCGATGAGCCGACCCGCGCAAAGCGATGCCCTCGCCCAAGACTTCGTGAAGTTCGCGGTCGAGTCCGGCGTGCTGCGGTTCGGTGAGTTCAAGACCAAGGCCGGCCGGCTGTCGCCGTACTTCTTCAACTCGGCCCTGTTCGACGACGGCGCCAAGCTGACGCGTCTCGCAGAATTCTATGCGCGCCGCCTGCTCGCTTCGGGCGTGCCGTTCGACATGCTGTTCGGCCCGGCCTACAAGGGGATCACGCTCGCGGCGGCCTCTGCCATGGCACTTGCGCAACTCGGCCGCAACGTGCCGTTCGCGTTCAACCGCAAGGAAGCGAAGGCGCACGGCGAGGGCGGTACGTTGGTCGGCGCAACCCTGCGCGGTCGCGTCGTGGTCGTCGACGACGTGATCACCGACGGCGCCTCCAAGCGCGAGTCGGTCGACATGATCCGCGCGGCAGCGGCCGAACCAACAGCGGTGCTGATCGCGCTCGATCGGATGGAGCGCGGCGGAACCGATGACCAGCTGTCGACGCACTCGGCCGTCGAGGAGTTCGAGCGCGACTACGGCATGCCGGTGGTCGCCATCGCGACCCTCGATGACCTGATGCGCTACCTGCAATCGAACGCCGACCCCCAGCTGAACGCCCATTTCGCCGGGGTAGCGGCATACCGGCAGCGTTACGGCGTCTGATGCGCATGCCGCCGGGCCGCACCCACTGCTCACGCCGGGCGGGAGTGCGCGCGGCGGTCACCGCCTTCGCGATCGCTTTGTCGGCACTGGGTGAAACCCATGGCGCCACCGGGTCGAACCAGATCTACACCTGCACCGACGCAACGGGCAGGAAGCTCACCTCTGACCGCCCGATCGACGCCTGCACTTCGCGCGAGCAGCGCGAGTTGAATGCCGATGGATCGGTGCGCCGCATCGTGCCGCCGACACCCACTTCCGACGAGCGCGCCGAGATCGAAGCGCGCGAACGTGAAGCCCTGGCGGAGCGCGCCCGCAGGCAGGAGGCGATCCGGCGCGACCGCAACCTGCTGGCGCGCTTCCCGGATGGGGCGGCGCATCGCAAGGCCCGCGCCGCCGCGCTCGACGATGTGCGCAAGGCCTTGCAGCTCTCTGAAGAGCGTGTGGCGCTGCTCACGGCCGAGCGCAAGCCGCTGATGGACGAAGCCGAGTTCTATGTGGGCAAGCCGCTGCCGGGCAAGCTCAGAACACAGCTCGACGCGAACGATGCGTCCACCGAAGCGCAGCGCACCCTGGGGCAAAATCAGCAGCTTGAAATCGTCCGCGTCAACCGGCTCTACGACGCCGAGCTGGAACGCCTGAGGAAGCTCTGGGCGGGTGCGCAACCGGGCTCATTGGGTGGGCCGGTGGCCCCGGTTGCGGCGGCCGGGCCAGCTTCTTCGCACCGCAAGTAGGTTGGCCGCAGCCTGCGGCGGCGGTTCAGCCGCCGGGCGCGCTCTGCCCCAGTTTTTGCTTCAGCAACTCGCCCACCAAGGCCGGGTTGCCTTTGCCTTGGGTCACTTTCATCGCCTGACCGACGAGTGCGTTGAATGCCTTTTCCTTGCCGGCGCGGTATTCCTCGACCGACTTGGCATTCGCCGCGATCACCGCGTCGATGATGGCGGAAAGCTCGCCGCTGTCGCTCATCTGCTTCAGGCCCATCGATTCGATGACATCGTCGACTGTCAGCTTCGCGTTCCCGCTTGCACTGACGGAGCCGCCAACGCTCATTTCAGCACCTGGAGTCATGCCACCCAGCCAGAGTGCGTCAAAGCCTTGCCGGGCGCCACTGTTTGAAATCACGCCCTCGTGGATCCGCATGATGAGCGTGGCCAGTGTCTGCGCGCTGACCGGACTGGATTCGATGTCGCGGTCTTCGGCATTCAGCCGGCGCGACACCTCGCCCATCAACCAATTCGCCACCAGCTTGGGTTGCCCGCTGGCCTTTGCCGCGGCTTCGAAGTAGGCCGCGAAAGCCTTGCCCTGCGTCATCAGCGCAGCGTCGGAGGCCGGCAGCCCGTAGTCGCGCTGGAAGCGACCCGCCACCAAGGCCGGCAGCTCGGGCATTTGCGTGCGCACCGATTCCACCCATTCGGGCGCGATCACCAGCGGTGGGAGGTCGGGGTCGGGGAAGTAGCGGTAGTCGTTCGCGTCTTCCTTGCTGCGCATGGCGCGGGTTTCGCCGCTGTCGGGATCGAACAGCACGGTGGCCTGGTGCACGGTGCCGCCGTCTTCGATCAGGTCGATCTGCCACTGCACTTCGTAGTCGATGGCCTGTTGCATGAACTTGAAGCTGTTCAGGTTCTTGATCTCGCGCCGCGTACCGTAGGGCGCGCCGGGTCGGCGCACCGACACGTTGGCGTCGCAGCGGAATGAGCCTTCCTGCATGTTGCCGTCGCAGATGCCGATCCAGGTCACGAGTCTGTGCAGTTCCTTGGCGTATTCCACCGCCTCGCGGCTGCCGCGCATGTCGGGCTCGGTGACGATTTCGAGCAGCGGCGTGCCGGCCCGGTTCAGGTCGATGCCGGTCTGGCCTTGATAGTCTTCGTGCAATGACTTGCCGGCGTCTTCTTCGAGGTGCGCACGCGTCAGGTTGACGCTGCAGCGATGCTCGCCGACGAAGAATTCGACGCGTCCGCCCTGCACCACAGGGGTTTCGTACTGGCTGATCTGGTAACCCTTGGGCAGGTCGGGGTAGAAGTAGTTCTTGCGCGCGAAGATCGAAACCGGCGCGACCGTGGCGTTCACCGCCAGCCCGAAGCGGATCGCCCGCTCGACTGCGCCGCGGTTCATCACCGGCAGCGTGCCGGGCAGCGCCAGATCGACCGGTGACGCCTGCGTGTTCGGCGCCGCACCGAAGGCGGTTGAAGAGCCGCTGAAGATCTTGCTGTGGGTGGACAGCTGCGCGTGCGTCTCGATGCCGATGACGACCTCGAAGCCGCGAACGAGGGGGGAAGGGTGGCTCATGGTGTTCAGGCGCCGGCCGGCTTGCGGGTGTGCCAGTCGGTGGCTTGCTGGAAGGCATGGGCAGCCTGCAGCAGCGTGGCTTCGTCGAAGTAGTTGCCGATGAGCTGCAGGCCGACCGGCATGTCGCCTTCGCCGAAGCCGGCCGGCAGGCTCATGCCGGGCAGGCCGGCCAGGCTGGCGGGCAAGGTGAAGATGTCGGCCAGGTAGCTCGCCACCGGGTCGTCGCGGTTCTCGCCGAGCTTCCAGGCCACGGTGGGGGCCACCGGCCCGGCGATCACGTCGCATTGCTGGAAGCAGGCCTGGAAGTCGTCGGCGATCATGCGGCGCAGCTTTTGTGCCTGGAGGTAGTAGGCGTCGTAGTAGCCGTGGGACAGCACGTAGGCGCCGATCATGATGCGGCGTTTGACCTCGCTGCCGAAGCCTTCGCTCCGGCTCTTCTTGTACATGTCTTGGAGGTCGGCGTACTTGGCCGCGCGGTGCCCGTAGCGCACGCCGTCGAAGCGGCTCAGGTTCGACGAGGCCTCGGCCGGCGCGATGATGTAGTAGACCGGGATCGACAGCTCGGTGCGCGGCAGGCTCACGTCCACCAGCGTGGCCCCCAGGCGCCCGAACTCGCGCAACGCCGCGCGCACCGCGCCATCGACGTCGGTGGCGAGCGCGGCCGGGAAGAATTCGGCCGGCAGCCCGATGCGCAGGCCTTCCAAGGGCTGCGCATCGGTGGCTCCGGCGCGGGGACGGCGCATCGCGGCACGGAAGTCTTGCGGCGGGCGTGGGGCGCTGGTTGAATCGCGTTCGTCGAAACCGCTCATCGCGCCGAGGAGCAGCGCACAGTCCTCGGCGCTGCGCGCCAGCGGGCCGGCCTGATCGAGGCTGGAGGCGAAGGCGATCATGCCGTAGCGCGAACACACGCCGTAGGTGGGCTTGATGCCGGTGATGCCGGTGAAGCTGGCCGGCTGACGGATCGAGCCGCCGGTGTCGGTGCCGGTGGCCGCCGGCATCATCCGGGCCGCCACAGCGGCCGCCGAACCGCCCGACGAGCCACCCGGCACGCGGCTGGTGTCCCACGGGTTCTTCACTGCGCCAAAGGCCGAGTTCTCGTTGCCCGAACCCATCGCGAACTCGTCGCAATTGAGCTTGCCCAGGGTCACGGTGCCCGCCGCGCCGAGGCGCGCGACGACGGTCGCATCGAAAGGGCTGCGGTAGCCGGCCAGCATCTTCGAGCCGGCCGTGGTCGGCAGGTCATTGGTCACGAAGATGTCTTTGTGCGCGAGCGGCACGCCAAGCAGGGCACCGCTTTCACCGGCCGCGCGCCGTGCGTCGGCGGCGCGCGCCTGGCCGAGTGCGAGGCCAGCGTCGCTGGCCAGCAGCGCGCCGAGTTGCTCGTGGGCGGCAACGCGTGCGAGCAGATGCGTCGTGACCTCGACGCTGGAGACGCGCTTCTCGTCCAGCGCGCGGCCCAGTTCGGCCACGCCCATGTCGTGCAATGCTTTCATGACAGCCCCTCGCCCGACGGGAAATTCGGCCGGTCCGCCATTGCCACGAAGGGGCCGCTTCGTGGCCCTGGGACGAGCCTTGCCCCGAGAGGGCCTGTGCGGCGGCTCATCAACCGATCACCTTCGGAACCAGGAACAGGCCATCTTCCACGGCGGGTGCGCTGCGCTGGTTCAGCTCGCGGTGGTTGGTCTCGGTGACGGCGTCTTCGCGCAGGCGCAGATGCACTTCCTGAATCGCCGACAGCGGCGTGTAGAGCGGCTCGACGCCGCTCGTGTCGACGGCACTCATCTGCTCGACGATGCCGAAGAACCCGTTCAACTGGGTGAGCATCGCGGCAGCTTCGACGGGTTCGAGTTCGAGCCGCGCCAGATGGGCGATCCGGCTCACGTCTTCCAGGGTCAGGGCCATCAAGTTGCGGGCGTGTATTTACGTTTTGTGAGGGTTGCGGCAGGTCAGGTGCTGCAGGGCTTGCGGTATTATCCCCGGTTATTCACACGCCCTTCGGCGCAGTGCTTTCAGCTGAAATTCAGGCGTTCGCCGCGTTTTCAGTGCGTTGCAAAGTGCGCTGTGTCGTGGCCTGTTTGGTCAAGGTTTGACATTGAGTTTTCATCCGTTGCGCGGCCGCGCTTCCCGCCCTGGAAGCGGCCCGCAACGCCCACCCACTTCGTCCCAATACCGGAACCCTTCGCCCCGCCGCGCTGCGCACGCTTCAATGCCCGCAGGTGGCCCGGTGAACCCGCACCACACCATGTTCGGATCCTTTCGTCGCTACTTCTCGACTGATCTGGCCATCGACCTCGGCACCGCCAACACGCTCATCTATGTGCGTGGCAAAGGCATCGTGCTCGATGAGCCTTCCGTCGTCGCCATTCGCCATGAAGGCGGCCCGCACGGCAAGAAAACCATCCAGGCCGTTGGCGCCGAAGCCAAGGCCATGCTCGGCAAGGTGCCGGGCAACATCGAGGCCATTCGCCCGATGAAAGACGGCGTGATCGCCGACTTCACCGTCACCGAGCAGATGCTCAAGCAGTTCATCAAGATGGTTCATCCGCGGGGCATCCTCCGGCCGAGCCCGCGCATCATCATCTGCGTGCCTTGCGGCTCGACCCAGGTCGAGCGCCGCGCCATCCGCGAGTCGGCGCTCGGCGCCGGCGCCAGCGATGTGTACCTGATCGAAGAGCCGATGGCCGCTGCCATCGGCGCCGGTTTGCCGGTTTCCGAGGCCACCGGCTGCATGGTCGTCGACATCGGCGGCGGCACCACCGAGGTCGGCGTCATCAGCCTCGGCGGCATGGTCTACAAGGGCAGCATCCGCGTCGGTGGCGACAAGTTCGATGAGTCCACCACCAACTACACCCGCCGCAACTACGGCATGCTGAGCGGCGAGCCCACCGCCGAGATGATCAAGAAGAGCATCGGCAGCGCCTTCCCCGGCTCCGAGGTCAAGGAAATCGAGGTCAAGGGCCGTAACCTGTCCGAAGGCGTGCCGCGCAGTTTCACGATCAGCAGCAACGAGA
>JACMQP010000032.1 GCA_014376915.1 Ramlibacter sp. | reverse complement strand
GACGGCTGTGCCGGAATCAACCGCGGCCCGCCCTTTCACCAGCACCGGCGGGCCGCAGCGGTCCAGAAAGAACAACCACCAAGACTGCGGCGCCCACAAGGTGCCCGGTCACTGACCAAGGAGAAGCCCGATGAATTCCTTCTTTAGAAGATGGTCGCTGACGCTCGCGTCAACGGTCGCCGCGGCCTTGCTGGCCGCCTGCGGCGGCGGCTCGGAGCCGCCCACCGGCGCCTCGACGGCCCAGGTCGCCCAGCCCATGATGGCGGTGCTCCAGTCGGCAGCGCCGGCTGCGGGCGCGGCCGCCGTCGACGTCGACGTCACCAGCACCCCCGTCGACAGCGACCGCGTAAACCGCAGCGGCACGCCTGCCTCGAACAATGCGTACATCGTGCAGCTCGATGAGATGCCGGTCACGGCCTACGACGGCCGCATCAAGGGGCTTGGCGCGACCAAGCCGAAAAAGGGCCAGAAGATCAACCCGAACTCGCCCGCAGTCGTCAACTACATGGCGTACCTGGCCGCACGCCACGACAGCGTGATCAAGGGCGTCGGCAATGCGCGCAAGCTTTACAGCTACGGCTATGTCTTCAACGGTTTCGCCGCCGAGCTGACCGAAGCCCAGGCGCAAAAGGTCGCACAAACAAAAGGCGTGCTGGTTGTCGCCAAGGACGAATTGCGCTCGGTGGACACGTCTTCCACCCCCGGCTTCCTCGGCCTCAGCGGGTCTTCTGGCTTCTGGAGCACCACCGGCGCCAAGGGCGAAGGGGTGATCATCGGCATGGTCGATTCCGGCATCTGGCCCGAATCAGACAGCTTCACCGACCGCACCGGAACCAACGGCAACGCCAGCAAGGACGGCAAGCTGGATTACCAGCAAATTCCCGGCTGGCACGGCAAGTGCACGCCCGGTGACCAGTTCACCGGCACCGACTGCAACCAGAAGCTGATCGGTGCGCGCTACTACAACGCCGGCTGGGGCGGCAATGCCGGTATTTCCGCGCAGTTGCCTTGGGAGTTCAATTCGCCGCGCGACTACGAAGGTCACGGCACCCACACCGCCAGCACCGCCGGCGGCAACAGCGGCGTGGTCGTCACCGGTCCTGCCGCTGTGTTTGGAACCGTCAGCGGCATGGCGCCGCGGGCCCGGATCGCTGTTTACAAGGTGTGCTGGGCGTCGGCAACGGGCGGCTGTTTCTCGTCTGACAGCGTGGCGGCCATCGACCAGGCAGTGGCCGACGGCGTCGACGTCATCAACTTCTCGATCAGCGGATCGACCACGAATTTCCGCGACCCGGTGGAAATCGCCTTCCTGTTCGCGGCCGACGCGGGCGTCTTCGTCGCAGCATCGGCCGGTAACAGCGGTCCCGCCACCAGCACGGTCGCCCACCCGGGGCCGTGGCTGACCACGGTCGCTGCTGGCACGCACAACCGCAGCGCGCTCGGTTCGGTCACGCTGGGCAACGGTGTGACCTACTCCGGCGCTTCGCTCGCCGCCGCTTCCGTTGGACCGGCAACACTGATCGATTCCAGCGTAGCCTCCGTGCTTGGAGCCAATGCAACCGCAGCGCGTTTATGTTTCTCCACCGCCCAGAACGGCGGCGTTCCAGTTCTGGACCCCGCCAAAGTGACAGGCAAGATCGTCGTCTGCGATCGCGGAACGAACGCCCGAACCGACAAGAGCCTGGCGGTGAAGGAAGCGGGCGGTATTGGCATGGTGCTGGTCAATGTCACCACCAACTCGCTCAACGCGGATTTCCATTCGGTGCCGACCGTCCACCTGCAAGCCACTGCCCGCACAGCGGTGAAGGCGTACGCCGCCACTGCCGATGCGAAGGCCACCATCAACCCGTCCACGTTCGACTACAGCGCGGCGGCGCCGTTCACCGCGGGGTTTTCCTCGCGCGGCCCGTTGATTGCAGGTGACGGTAACCTGCTCAAACCGGACCTGATCGCGCCCGGCCAGGACATCCTGGCGGCGGTCGCGCCTCCGGGCAACGGCGGTCGTAGCTTCGACATTTACAGCGGGACATCGATGTCCAGCCCGCACGTGGCCGGTATCGCGGCGCTGTTCAAGCAGCTCTATCCGTCGTGGTCACCGATGGCGATCAAGTCGGCGCTGATGACCACCGGCACAGATGTCCTGGACGGCCCCAACACCAATCCGCTGGTGATCTTCCGTCAGGGCGCCGGTCACGTGAAGCCGATCGCGGCGACCAATCCGGGGCTGGTGTTCGACTCGGGCTATGCCGACTGGCTGGGCTTCCTGTGCGGAACCCAGTTGCCGGCATCGTTCTGCACGTCGTCCGGCATTCCTGTGCTGAATCCCAGCGACCTGAATGTTGCTTCGATCGCGTTGGGGGCATTGCCGGGAGTCCAGACGGTCAAGCGCAGGGTCACTAACGTCGGGGGAAGCGCGGCGGTCTACACGCCCAGCGTCAGCGGCCTTGGCGGCTTGACCGTGGCCTTCAGTCCGGCCACGTTGTCGATCGGGGCCGGTGAAACGAAGGAATTCAACGTCACCTTCACGCGGACTACCGCTGCCATAGGCACCTATGCGGGCGGGCAGCTGACGCTGAACGACGGCTCGCACAAGGTGCGTGTGCCGATCGTGGTGCGCCCGGTCGCGATGGCCGCACCGGCTGAAGTGACAGGCTCCTACAGCGTGACCTTCGGTTATGACGGCCCGTTCAGCGCCACGGCCCGCGGCCTCGTGCCTGCCGTCAAGTCGCCTGGCTCGGTGGCAACCGGCGACTCGGTCGACATTGCCGTCGTGGTGCCGTCCGGAATGACGCATGCACGGTTCTCCCTGTTCGACAGCGACGTCAGCCAGTCCAGCGACCTCGACCTTGAGGTTTACCTGAACGGCACCCTGGTGGGCAGCAGCGGCGGCGCCACGGCCGCGGAGGAAGTGAACCTGCGCAATCCCTTACCGGGAACCTACACCGTTCATGTCCTGGGCTTCGCGGTGCCGTCCGGCTCGGCCAGCTTCAACCTGTACAGCTGGGCTCTCGGCAGCACCGCAGCCGGAAACATGACCGTGACTGCGCCGGCAACGGCTGTGACCGGACAGACCGGAGCGATCACCATCGCAACCAGCGGCCTGACGGCGGCGACCAAATACCTGGGATCGGTGGTGTATGGCGGCGCGCCCAACCTGCCGAACCCGACCATCGTGAGAGTCAACCCCTGACCAGCGGCCGCGCAAGCGGCCCCGGAACGACAAAGCTCGCGGCAAGCAATTGCCGCGGGCTTTTTTGATTGCTGCCGGGATTCAGTTGGTG
>JACMQP010000031.1 GCA_014376915.1 Ramlibacter sp. | reverse complement strand
GCACGTATCGCCTTATTCGAGGCGAAATCGTCCATGCGCAAGGCCTTGACCTCCTGCAGCTGGTCCAGGAACGACCAGCGGTTGCCCGCCAGCGTGATCCTCACGTTGGCGAACACCCGTTTGCCCACGTGCAGACGCTTGATCGTCAATGTTGCGTCGGTCAGAGGCTGGGCCAGATCCGCTTTTCCGCTCGCCACTGCCAGCGATGCCGACGCAGACTCTGATGCAGCGCGATCGCGCAGCGCACCGCCGGACAGCAGCGTCCAACTGTAGTCTTTCCCGAGCCTGACCTTCACATCGGCTTGCAGCTTGTCTCCCACCTGGAGCAGCGGCAAGGTCAAGATTTCTGTGCCACCGACATACGCGGGAATCGAGCCAGTGCCGACATCGCCCGCGGCCGGCGGCGCATCACCAGCGCCACCACCTCCGCACCCGGACATGACCAAAACTGCAGCAAATTGCACGGCGCGGGCGCAGAGCCGCGCGGCAATGGTGGACAGAGAGTGAGAAAAAAAGATCATTTATTACCTCGACAACAAGACCGTAACCGTGCGTCTGATCGCTACGCCCGAATCCAGGGTCGGGCTGGCCTTACCGCCGATTTCACCAACGATACGGTCAATGTCAATTAAGTTAACCCGGAAACCTTTGGCACCTTTAGACACGACCGCCCAGGTGCCCTGCGACTTCAGGTTCAACTTCACATCGGTCAGGATGCTGTCGCCCATACGCAGTTGCGGCAATGTCAGCAGCTGAGTGCTGGCGTCATACAGCGGCACACTTCCGGTTTCAACCTGCGTTGCCGCGCTTCCAGTGCTTGCCTGCCCGGTGCTATCGCCCCCGCACGAGGAGACCGCGACACCAGCCACAAGCAACACTGGGATGACGAGCCAATGCGACACGCGGTCGCGCCAGGCCATATGTGAAAACATGCTCATACGTGTGCTGATCCTGTTGATGTCTGCGTTCGATCCGGAAGACAACTGCAGGTTAGACAAGAGACAAGCAGGGCGATGTGCTAATTCGCACATGCCTGCGCAGTTGATGGCCGGGCTCAAGCGATGATGGCGAGAAAAATCGCTATCAGCTTTGCGATGCGCCAGGCCGTGCGCGCCTCCGCTCACGCGTCGTGGCTTGCGCGCTCCACCATGCGGTCGAGCGCGTTGACATCGCTGATCAGCATCCCCTCAGGATGCTTCGCCAGCAGGCCCCGCTTCGCCAGCACGGAAATCTCACGCGTCACCTGCTCGCGCGTCGTGCTCACTCGCGCGGCGATGTCCGCGTGGCGCGGCGCCGGGGACAGCAGGCAAGACCCCATGGGCTCCGCGCCCGCTTCAATCGCGAGCCGGAGCAGGTCAGCGTGGATGCGGTTGACGACGCCCAACGTGCTCAGTTCGATCACGGTCTCGGTCAGCCGGCGGATCAGTTGCACCAAGTGCCGGGTGAACAGCTCGGCGACGAGCGGGTTCTCGCGCAGGATCGCGTGGAGATCCGCCGGCGCCATCATGGCGACGAGAATCTCAGTCAGCGCCAGGACGTCGACAGAGCGCGGGCCGCCGTCAACGGCTGCGATTTCGCCAACAGTCTCGCCTTCGGCCAGGTCGCGGAACGTGACCTGCTTGCCGGATGCCGTGTAGACGGTGACACGAACCCGACCCGAGACAAGGATGAACAGGTCACGACTCGCTGAACTGCGGGTGATCACAGCTTTGCCCGCCTCATACCGCCGCCATGAACAGACGCGCGCCACGCGCTCGAGCGCCTCGTCCGTCAGCCCTTGCAGCAGCTTGACGCGCCGTAACCCGAAGATCGCAGCTTCGATCTCAGCCACGATGGACAACTTTCTGGTCCCGCAAGCGCAGCACGTTGAACGCTGCGATCGGGCGTGGAATCCCCTTCAATGCCAAGTCTCCGACCGGCTCCCATTCCACCATGTCCTCGACACTGTTCAGCACCCGGTGCTGCACCAGTGTCTGCCCTGCCATGGCCTCTGCGCACAGGCGGGCGGCGAGGTTGGCAACGGCGCCGATCGCGCCGTAATCGAGCCGCCCTTCGAAGCCGATGACGCCGACAGTCGCATAGCCCTGCGCGATGCCGACGCCCATCTGAAGCTCGAAACCACGTCTTTGCCATTGCGTCACCCGCTCAGCGAATGCTGCGTGCATGTCCATCGCGAGCCATACCGCGGCCTCCGCGGGATTCGGCAGCGGGACGGGGTCGTTAAAAAAGATCATGATCGCGTCACCGGCAAAGCGCTCGACCGTGCCGTTGTACTTCGTGATGAGCCGCCCCATATCTGCGTGGTACTCCCGCAGGACGGTCATCACCTCTTCCGGTTCGGCGACGTCCGTGAATGCGGTGTAGCCGCGCAAGTCGATGAAGAGCACGGTGATTTCCGCCCGATGGCTTCGCATCGGGTCGCCTGCGTCCCCGGCTGTGATCATCTCGGCGACCTGCGGCGAGAAGAAGCGCTTCATTCGGGACAGACGCTCCACTTCGGCGATGCCGTCTGCCACGCGGGCCTCGAGAGTGCGGTTCCAATTCGCGAGTTCTTCCTTCTGCAGTTCCACCTGGTCGTACAGCGACTTGATGCGCAGCAGCGAACGCACCCGCGCGAGCAACTCCGGTTGATTGACGGGCTTGGAGAGGAAGTCGTCGGCGCCTGCTTCCAGGCCGTTCACGCGCTCTTCCTTGGCATCGAGCGCGGTGACCAGGACGACCGGTAACAGCGCGGTCCGGGCGTCCTCGCGGATCGCGCGGCAAACCTCGTAGCCATTCATCCCCGGCATCATCACGTCGAGCAGAACCAGGTCGATCGACCCGGAGCGGATCTTCACGAGCGCTTCCTGCCCTGAACACGCCGTGGCAACTTCGTACCCCTTCATCGTGAGGACATCCTGCAGGAGCTTCACGTTCAGTGGCGTGTCATCGACCACCAGGATGCGCTGCGTCATTGGGGTGATTCCTTGCGCGCAGTGACAAAGCGGCCCACGGTTTCCACAAAGGCTTTCACATCGATTGGCTTGCTGATGAAAGCATCGAAGCCTGACGCTGCGATGCGCCGCTGGTCTTGAGGCATGACCGATGCTGTCACCACCAATACCGGAATGTTCCGCGTGCGCGGATGCGCCCGGATCTCCTCGAACGCTGTCATTCCGTCAATGTCCGGCAGCTGGATGTCCATGAGCACGAGGTCTGGCAGGTGCTCGATGCACATGCGCACCCCCTCACGGCCGGTAGTCGCCTCAAGCGTCTCGTAGCCCTTGTACTGAAGAACGTCCCGAACGAGCTTCGTGTTCATTGCGTTGTCTTCGACGATCAGGACAACCGTCATGCGTGCTCCAGTTCCCTGCGGGGAAGGTTGAATGCGAATGTGGAGCCGCGACCGGGTTCGCTTTGCAACGTCAGGCGGCCGCCGTGGAGTTCCACGAAGCGGCGGGTGAGCGCCAGTCCGAGCCCGGTGCCCTCGGACTTCTTCAGGTGGTCGCCAGTGGCCTGCCGGAAAGCCTCGAAGACGAGTTCGTGGTCTTCCGGTTTGATGCCGATGCCGGTGTCCGAAACGGAGATGCGCACTTCGCCTGCAAACCGTTCGGCTCTCACGGTGACCCTGCCTCCGCTTGGGGTGAACTTCACTGCGTTGGACAGCAGGTTCACCATGATCTGTTTGAACTTCCGCACGTCGGTGATCCAGGTCCCGATCGGGACGGGGCACTGGAGCGCGAGCGCCACGCTGTTGCGCGCGGCGCGGTCCCGTAGTAACGTCATCGCGTCCGCAAGGGCAGCCTCCATGTCAAGTGGTGAAAGTTCGAGATCCATTTTTCCTGCCTCGATTTTGGACAGGTCGAGAATGTCATTGATCAGGGCCAGCAGATGCTTGCCCGAGCTGTGGATATCTTCCAGGTACTCCGCCTGCTTCGCATTCACTTCGCCAAACATCTCGTCGCCCAGCACTTCAGAGAAACCGATGATGGCGTTCAGTGGCGTGCGCAGCTCGTGTGACATGTTGGCCAGAAATTCAGACTTGTGCTGGTTCGCAACTTCCAGCTGCACGCTCTTGTCCTGCAGCTCGCTGAAGAGGCGCACATTGCGAATGGCGATCACGGCCTGATCTGCAAAGGCCTGCAGAAGTTGCTTCTGCTTGTCCGGCAACTCCGACATCGCGCCCGGAGCTTTCGAGGTGATGGCGATCACGCCAATGCAATATCCGTCGTGTACCAGTGGCGCGGCGCAGATCGCACGCGGCTGGCCGCCTGGCAACGCCTCATTGCTGCCACCTGCCGGGTGGACACCTGCCGAGTCCGCCAGCTGACGCAACGTGCATTGGCGCACCGCCGCCTCGATCGTGGGGTCTGCATTGATCGGCATGGAACCATCGCTCGTCGTGGCTGCATCCTCGGGTGAAGCCGACCCTTCGGCACGCAGGAGCAACTGTTCGCCACTTCGGATGCGCAGCGCCGCGCGGCCGCCCGGAAACAGGCGCTCGGCGCTTTCGACGATCGCCTGGAACACAGGCTGGTCGTCGGTCGGCGAGCCGCTGATCACCTTCAGGATTTCGGCGGTCGCTGTTTGCTGCTCCAGCGAAGCCGAAAGTTCTTGTGTTCGCTCCTCAACCTTTCGCTCAAGGCCGGCGTAGGATTCCTTGAGCTGGCTGGCCATGTGGTTGAACTGGCCTGCCAGGGCCTGGAGTTCGTCGCCGGTACTGACGACAATCGGCTCGTCCAGCTTTCCTGCCGCGAGCTGCACCGCACCACGCTGGATGGCCTGTATCGGATGCACCATGCGCCGTGCCACATAGAGACTTGCCACCACGGCGAGCGCCAGACCAGCGACGAGCAGCCAGCCCGTACGCTGCAGCGATGCGTACAAGGGCGCAAAAGCTTCGGCGAGCGGCTGCTCCACGAGCACCGTCCAGCCGAGCGGCGCGATGCGCACATAAGCGGTGAGCACCTCCTTGCCTTGGGAGCTGCGCGCAATCGAAACCTGCTCGCCTCCATTTTCATCGATGCCCCTGGCCGCACGAACCTGTGGCAGCCCGGAGAGGTCCTGCTTCTGCAGGACATAGCTGATGTCCGGATGCGCGATCAGGTGCCCCCGGCTGTCGACCACATAGGCAAGGCCTTCTTTGCCGATGCGGATGCGGGAGATCACATCCCAGATGAACTTCAGGTTGACCTCCGCCAGCGTGACGGCGCCCCCGCCGCTTCCGACGGCGATCGTCATGTAGGGCTCGCTTCCGTTGCGAAAATAGACGGGGCTGAAGTGCGTCTTGCCCGCCTTGGACTCCAGAAATCGCGGGTCCTTCGAATAGTCCACGCCGCTCGCCGCCACGTCCATCCCCAGCCGGGAGACGCGCAGTTGCTCTTTTCCCGACGCGTCGAGCATTGCGGCGTCTGTGATAGCCGGCACCACCCGGAGCAGCTTCAGGTACTCGATCCGCTTTTGCTCCGGCGTCTGCGTGCCCAGTTGTGGCATGCGCACCCAGGAGAGCTGGCGCTCGATCTCCTGGACGTACGTCTCGATGCGGGAGGCCGCGGAGTCGGCCTTCTCCTGCTGCAAGGCAAGGAGGGCCTGCTTGTTTTCCTGGTAGGTGAAATAGAGCTGCACACCTCCGCTGGCCACCAGCGCCAGGCTGACCAGCGCGACGAAGAAGACCACGTACTTCCGGAAAAGCGAACGGCGCAGAATCAATGTCACCGAAAGTGATCCTTCATCGACAATTCACTTCCTGATTTTGTTTGTCGGCACGTGCGGGGCAGCTTAGCTGATGCATGGAGGCGCGTCCAGTGTGCCGGGCGGCATCGCGGATGCGTGTGCGGTTTCGTACGTGAAGAGAGCGGCATGTTCTGGTACCGCATAATGCCGCACGCCGTTTCCCGTGCTTTGTCATACCGCAGCATCACTGGGCAATCATGAACACGCAGTCCGTTCTCCAGCCGCAGAGCCACACTCGCAGCCCCGCGCTGCGCACCGCCCTCCATTTCCTTGCCTTTGCAGTTTTCGCGCTGCCGCTGGTCGCCGAGGCACAGTCGGCCGGGAAAATCCCGCGGCTTTGCTTCCTGACGTTCGACCAGGGGACGCCGCAGGCAAGCAGGTTCGACCCGTTCTTCCAGCGCCTGCGCGACCTGCGCTATGCGGAAGGCACGACCATCTCCATCGACTACCTCTCGGCGGATGGCCGGGGTGACCGCTTTCCCGCCCTCGCCGCTGAATGCCTGCGGCTGAAGGCGGACATCATCGTCGTCACCACCACGCCCGCCGCGCAAGCCGCGAAGAACGCAACACGCACCATCCCGATCGTCATGGGGCCTCTTGGCGACCCGGTGGGAACCGGGGTCGTTGCAAGCCTGGGCCGGCCCGGGGGCAACGTCACCGGGCTGACGCTCATGGCTTCCGGCTTGGCCGCGAAGCGCCTGGAGCTGCTGAAGCGATTCGATCCCCGGATCTCGCGAGTGCTCGTGCTCTCGTATCTCACGGACCCGATCGCGGCGCCACAGGTCAAGGAGCTGGAGGACGCGGCTCGCTCCCTGGGGGTAAAGCTGCTGGTTCAAGACATCCGCAGTGGCGACGACCTTCCGGCCGCGTTCGACGCCGGAGTCAAGTGGGGCGGCGAAGCAGTCCTGACGACGGCTGAAAGCATTTTTGTCGTCCAGCGCCAGCGAGTGGTCGAACTGGCGGCGCAGCATCGACTGCCTGGCTTGTACCCCTACAAGGAGATGGCGGAAGCCGGCGGGCTCATGTGGTTCGGTCCGAATATCGGGGATCTGTACCGGCGCGCCGCGACGTACGTGGACAAGGTCCTGAAGGGGGCCAAGCCGGCTGACCTCCCTGTCGAGCAACCGACGAAGTTTGAGTTCGTGATCAACAGCCGGACCGCCAAAACTTTGGGGCGCACGATTCCGCAGGCACTGCTCATGAGCGCCGACCAGGTGATCGAGTAAGAGACGGTTCGGCGCCGACACATCCACTGAGCAACTCAGTGGACGCGCTTTGACAGGCGCATTCTTTCAGTGCTCCGGGCCCGGCATCAACTGCGCGGGCACGTACGGATTCGCACATCGCGCTGCACGCTTCCTGCCTAAGCTGCGGGTTGTTTTTCACATCGGATGCCCCAAAGGAAATTTATGCCGCCCGTGTCTTCGGCGTCGTCACGTGGCTTTCGAATGCTTCTGGCTGGCTTTGTGCTGGCATGTTCGTCCGCAAGTGCGGCCGAAGATCTGCCTGTCCCGCTTCATCTTGCGGTCGCCGGCGACAAGCAGCAAATCGATGCCAGCATTCTTGCTGCCCGCCGTTATGCCGCCTTTTGGAACACCGGCGACCCGGCTTACGCCAAAGCTGCACTTGCGCCCAATTTTTATGACCCGACCTTGCCGGCAGGCAGGCCCCAGGGCACTGCTGGTCCCCTGCAAGCATCGCGAACGTTTCGCGCCGCTGTGCCCGACCTTACCGCGGAGATCTCCGACATGGTTGTGGCGGGAGATCGTGTTGCCGTGCATTTGCGCTTGAAAGGTCGTTTCACGGGGCGTTTCGGGGACGTCGTTGGAAAGGGCCAAGTGATCGATTTCCAGGCGTTTGACCTTTACCGGATTCAAGGCGGACAAATCGCAGAGAACTGGCACCTTGAAGACAACCTTGGCCTGCTGCAGCAGATGGGAATCTCAAAGTAGTGCCTTCGCGCCCGGCTTGCAACGAACGGCGGGGCCAGTCATTTTCATTTTTTTAGCTATTGGATACCCAAACATGTGTGCAACACCTACCAAACGCGTCGGACCAGCATTTGAACCTTCAGGATCGGACAAGGAGGTGCAGGTGAATGGGCGACGCTCCTTGATTGCACGTGCCGGGGCCGCGGCAGCCGCTGGCGCCCTACTCCCAATGGCAGCGTCTTCGCAGCAAGCCAGGGCTCCGGAGCCGCAAACCAACAGGGCAGTTCAGGGCGGAGAATTCTGGCCGGACAAAGCCCGCCTTGTGATTTCCATCTCAATGCAGTTCGAAGCCGGCGGACAGCCGCCGAAGGGAACCGACAGCCCATTCCCCAAGGTGGACATGCCTG
>JACMQP010000286.1 GCA_014376915.1 Ramlibacter sp. | reverse complement strand
TCATGTGATGGTTCCTTGGTGCAAAAAAAGGCGGCTGCCGCTCGCAGTCGAGCCTTCGATGCTACAGCCTGGGCCCTAGGGTTCTGCCTTAACTCAGAAGTTCAGCGGCCGGATCGCACGCCGTGCTTCGGGCAGCCATTTGACGCTGCCGGCGCTGTTGAAGCCCTTGGCCAATCAGCTGGATGCAGGGGTCTTCGCCTTGCGCCCAGACGATGCCGATCAGCCACGGCAGGACCGCTGCCGGCAAGGATTGTTTTGCGCTGCGCACCAGCCGAGGGTTACCGCAAAAAAAAGCCCGGGATCTCCGGGCTTGTCTGGATCGGCAGCGGTCGCGCGTCTCAGCTGTCTCAGGCGTAGGCCGCCAGGGCCTTCTTCATCTTCTTCATCGCCGCGGACTCAATCTGGCGGATCCGCTCGGCCGACACGCCGTACTCGGAGGCCAGGTCGTGCAGCGTCAGGCCGCCCGAGCCGTCGTCGTTGACCTTCAGCCAGCGCTCTTCGACGATGCGCCGGCTGCGCGCGTCCAGCGTCTCCAGCGCCGCCGCGATGCCGTCGGTGGCCATCACGTCGCGCTGTTGCGATTCCATCATCGCCGTCGGCTCGTGTGCCGCGTCGGCCAGATAGGCGATCGGGCCGAATCCTTCGTCGCCATCATCGTTGGGCGCCGGATCGAGCAGGATGTCGCCGCCCGACATGCGGGTTTCCATCTCGATCACTTCCTCGCGCTTCACGTTCAGCTTTCGCGCCATGGTCTCGATCTGGGCGTCGGTCAGAGTTTCGCGGTGGGTCTGGGTGTCAGCGTCGTCCTTGAAGCCCTGCTTCATCGATCGCAGGTTGAAGAACAGCTTGCGCTGCGCCTTGGTGGTGGCGACCTTCACCATCCGCCAGTTCTTCAAGATGTACTCGTGGATCTCCGCCCTGATCCAGTGCAGGGCGTAGCTCACCAGCCGCACGCCCTGGTCCGGATCGAAGCGCTTCACGGCCTTCATCAGTCCGATGTTCCCTTCCTGGATCAGGTCGCCGTGCGGCAGGCCGTACCCGAGGTACTTGCGGGACACGGAAACCACGAGCCGCAGGTGCGACAACACCAGCTTCCCGGCCGCTTCCAGGTCGTTGTTGTCCTTCAGCTGGCGGGCGAACTGCTGCTCCTGCTCCAGTGTGAGCATTGGCAGGCGATTCACCGCTGAGATGTACGCGTCGAGGTTGCCCAGGGACGGGACAACCGCCCACGGATTGGCGACGGCAAGTGCCGTTCCAGAGGCTGCATTTGAGAGGGACATTCGGTTAGCTCCTTTCAGTTCGGCAACGATGTTAGCACTCGGTTAGAGAGAGTGCTAAACGGAAAGTTCTATGGCCGCGATAGCGAAAGCAGGCATGACCCCGGATGTCACAACACAAGTGACGCTACCAACTGACGCTAGTATGGCGTGCCATTCTTAGGCCAGTATTAACGGTGCGGATCAGGCAGGCGTGCGCTCACACACGCGAACCCGATGGGTCAGAAACTCGTGGCTACCAGTGGATGCCGAGCCTGCCGAAGAGCTTGCCCAGTACGAACAGCGGTCCGACCCACAGGTATTGCAGGTCCTCGAAGAACGAAGGCTTCTTGCCTTCGATCTTGTGGCCGACAAACTGGGCGATCCAGGCCGCCACGAAAATCGCCGCCGAGACCGGCAGGACGCGTCCGCCCATGGCATGGACCAGCACCAGCGCGATGGCAGACAGCACCGCCATGGCCAGCAGGAACACCATCGACAGCCGGGCGTAATACACCATGCTCGCCGCGACCAAGCCGTACGCCACCCAGGGATGGAGCGCAAACAGCAGGCCCAAGAGGCTGAGCATGATCAGCGGAATCGCCACGAAGTGGATGACCTCGTTGCGCGGGTTGCGGTGGCTCTCGGCGTAGTGGGCCAGCAGCTGGTCCACCTTGCGCGTGCCGCTCGCGGTGGCTTGCTCGGTCAGGCTGCTCATGGCGGGCTCCGTTTGGGACAAGGTCGGCTTGCATTCTGAATGAAAGATCCGGCCCATGGAAGACGCGAAAGCGGCCCGGGGGGGACGCCGCGCCATCGACCGGACGTTCAGCGCAGCTGCAAGCGGGGCCCCGGCCCGGCCGGAGTGATCTCGCCGATGACGGCTGCGGCATCGAAGCCGTGGCGCCGGAACAGCGCCAACACGGCCTCCGCCGCGTCGGGTGCGCAGGACACCAGCAGGCCGCCGCTGGTCTGCGGGTCGGTGAGCAGTGCCTTGGCTGTGCCGTCGAAGCCGGCCGGCAAGCCGACCTCGTCGCCATAGCCGGCCCAGTTGCGGTCGGAAGCTCCGGTGACATGGCCTGCTGCGGCCAATTCGGCCACGCCCGCCAGCAGCGGCACCCGCGCCCAGTCGATCCGCACGCCCAGGCCGGCGCCGCGCGCCAGTTCCAGCGTGTGGCCCGCCAGGCCGAAGCCGGTCACGTCCGTCAATGCGTGCACGCCTTCCAGCGCGGCCAACTCCGGGCCCGGGGTGTTCAGCTTGGTCGTGGTGGCGATCATCTGGCGATAGCCCTCGGCGTCGAGCAGCTCCTTCTTCAGCGCGGCCGACAGCACGCCCACGCCCAGCGGCTTGCCCAGGATGAGCACGTCGCCGGCTTTCGCGTCGGCATTGCGCTTGACCAGTTTCGGGTGGACCAGGCCAAGCGCCACCAGACCGTAGATCGGCTCCACCGAATCGATGGTGTGGCCCCCGGCGATCGGGATGCCGGCCTCGCGGCAGACTGACTCGCCGCCGGCCAGGATGCGCCCGATGGTGGCGGTGGAGAGCACGTTGATCGGCATGCCGACCAGCGCCAGCGCCAGGATCGGCTTGCCGCCCATCGCATAGACGTCCGAAATGGCGTTGGTGGCGGCGATGCGGCCGAAGTCGTACGGATCGTCGACGATCGGCATGAAGAAATCGGTCGTGGCGATCAGCGCCTGTTCGTCGTTCAGCTGATACACCGCGGCGTCGTCGGCGGTCTCGATGCCGACCAGCAGTTCCTTGGGAATCGGCATCCCCGCCGTTCCCTTGAGGATCTCCGACAGCACGCCGGGCGCGATCTTGCAGCCGCAGCCGCCGCCATGGGACAGCGAGCTCAGGCGGGGTTCGCCGGCCGGAATCGGGAAGTTTTCGTACGGTGCGTTCATGGGTTGGGTTCCATCAAGTCGGCGACGAGCCGGAGCAGGGCGGCGCGTTCGGCTTCTGGGGCGAACAGCGGCGCGCGAAGGGCGCATTGTGCCCCCAGCCGCGCCAGCAGCGGGTCGGCAGGGACATCGCCGGACGCCGCCTGGCCCTGCC
>JACMQP010000285.1 GCA_014376915.1 Ramlibacter sp. | reverse complement strand
GTCGGCGCATCGGGCAAGGCTTTGATCCGGTTCTTCGTGGTGACGCCGTAGAACTTCACGGCTCCGGCCTTGATCTGCGGAATGGTCTGGGTGGTCTGGTCGCACAGGATGTCGACCTGCCCACCAAGCAACGCGTTCATCGCCGGCGCCGTGCCCTGGAACGGAACGGCCGTGAGCTTTACGCCCATGGCCCGCTCCAGCATCATCCCGCACAGCTGCGACACCGCGCCCAGGCCGGCGTTGGCCAGGTTGATCTTGCTTTCGTTGGCCTTGACGTAGGCGATCATTTCCTGCAGGTTCTTCGCCGGGAAGTCCTTGCGCGCCAGCAGCGTCATCGGAACGTCCACCGCCTGGCTGACATATTCGAAATCGGTCAGCGGGTTGAACGCCAGCTTGCGGTACAGGGCCGGAGCCGTGGCCATGCCGTTGTGATGAATGAAAAAGGTGTACCCGTCCGGCGCTGCCTTGGCGACGAAGTTGGCCGCCACCGTGCCGCCGGCGCCCAGCTTGTTCTCGATCACGACCGTCTGGCCGAGCGTCTTGCTCATGGAAGCGCCCAGCGTGCGCGCCACCACATCGGTCGGGCCGCCAGCCGCGAACGGCACGACCAAATTGATCGGCCGGGTCGGCCAGGCGGACTGCGCCGACACGCCAGCGGCGCAGAGCGCGGCCAGGCTGGTGAGAAGGAAACTGCGGATCACTTGCATTGGGGATCTCCAGCGTTACATCGATCACTCAAGCGTAGCCGAGCGCAAGCCGCCCCGAATCGGTATGTTCCCCCGGTCAGGCCCGGAACTCCAGGCGAGCCGCGATGGCGCGGTGGCCGTCGAAATCGCGCACCCAGAGGTCGGCCGCATCGCTGCCGTCAGCGCGGCCGCAGACCTCGAACGGGTGCAGGTCGAACACCGGCTTGAGCGCGCGGAAGGCGAACGACCTGGCTTGCCGGCCGGCGAACTGGCGCCCGCCCAGCCCGGCCAGCAAGGTCGCCAGCAGCGGCCCGTGCACGATCAGGCCGGGGTAACCCTCGACCTGTGTGACGTAGCGGCGGTCGTAGTGGATCCGGTGGCCGTTGAAGGTCAACGCCGAATAGCGGAACAGCAGCACGTCGTCCGGGACGATGCGCTCGCTCCATTGCGCTGGCGGCGCTGGCTCCCCGGCCGGCGCAGGCGCACCGGACGCGGGGTTCGGGCGATACACGATGTCGTGGAACTCGCGCAGCGCCAGAGCGCGCGGCGAACTCACCTCGTGCCGCACGCGCACGAAGCACAGCGCGCCGCTGCGGCCGGACTTGACCGTGACGGCGTCGATCGTGGAGACCCGCTCGATCGCATCGCCGACGCGCAGCGGATCGAAGAATTCCAGCTGGCCGCCGGCCCACATCCGGCGCGGCAGCGGCACCGGCGGCAGGAAGCCGCCCCGCTTCGGGTGCCCGTCCGGCCCGAGCTCGCCCTGGCGCGCTGACGGCAGGAAGTACAGCCAATGCCACAGCGGCGGCAGCGTGGGCGCCGATTCGTCAGGCGGCAGGTCGAGCGTCGCGCGCAGCATGCGGATCGGCGCTGCCGTCACGACGTCGCGCAGCGTTTCGGTGCGGCCAGTCCAGGCGCTCAGTTCTTCTGTGTTCATGGTCGCGTCCTCGGCGGCAATTGCATCTCTGCTAGTCTTGCACAAACCGTTTTCGCAGCCAGCAATGTCCACTCCGCTTCGCGTCCTCCAGGGAATCCGAATCCTCAGCCTGGCGCTCAATCTGCCCGGTCCGGCGGCGCTGATGCGTTGCCGCGGCATGGGCGCCACCTGCGTCAAGCTGGAGCCGCCGGCCGGCGACCCGATGAAGCACTACGACGCGGCCGCCTACCAGCACCTGCACGATGGCGTGAAGGTGCTGGAGGCCGATCTCAAGACCGAGGCCGGACAAAAAATCCTGCAGCGCGAACTGGCGAAGACCGACGTGCTGCTGACTTCGTTCCGGCCCTCGGCGCTGGCCAAGCTCGGCCTCGAATGGAAGCAGCTGCACACGCTGTATCCGGCACTGTCGCAGGTGGCAATCGTTGGCGCTACCGGGGCGCGGGCCGAGGAGCCTGGCCACGACCTCACCTACCTGGCCGACAACGGGTTGGTGTCGGGACTGGAGCTGCCCGCCACCCTGTATGCCGACATGGGCGGATCACTGCTGGCCAGCGAGGCCGTCCTGCAGGCTGCGCTGGTGCGCAACGAGCGCTACGGCGGCAGCGGCGAGAACCATCCGCAGGGCGTCTTTCTCGAGGTGGCGCTGGCCGATGCGGCCGGCTACCTCGCGCTGCCGCGGCAGTGGGGGCTGACCCGTCCCGATGGCGCCGTCGGCGGGGGCCACGCCGGCTACTGCGTTTCCCCGTGCCGCGACGGCCGGGTGGCGGTGGCGGCGCTGGAACCGCAT
>JACMQP010000284.1 GCA_014376915.1 Ramlibacter sp. | reverse complement strand
GGTGTACCGGGCAGCGGGGCCGGGTTTCCTTTCGCTCAGCAAGCAGGAGAAGGCCCTGGTCGTTCAAGAGTTCTTCTGCTGCAACCTGTGGAAGAACATCCCCGCCTTCACCGCCAGCCGGGTCAACATCTTCCTGGTGGCGGCGCTGGCGCAAGGCGGCTTCGGCGGGCTCGACGAGGTGTTCACCATCGTGCCCATGACCCACACTGGCTCGGTGATCCGCCCGTTCGAGATGGGGCCGCTGCGGCCCCTGATTCGGTCGGCCTTCGACTGGAGCTTCGCGCACCGCTGGCTGACGTGGACGCCGTTCCTGGGCATCGGACTGCTGGTCGCCCTCATGCTGCGCGGCTGGAAGCGCCGGGAGTGGCCGCTCCTGCTCCTGGTCGCGCCGCTTGCCTTGCAACTGGGAGGCATCTTCTTCTTTTCGATCGCGGGGGAATACCGCTACCTGCTGCTGTTCTTCATCTGCGCGGCGGCCCTCTTGCCGATCTACGTCGCCACCCGCGAGGACGCAAGCCCTGCGCCATTGCCCACATGAACGGCGCATCAACTTCATTCCCCGCCATCGCCGTCATCCTGCCTTGCTACAACGAGGCCGGGGCCATTGGCAAGGTCGTCGAAAGCTTCCGCGCCGCGCTGCCCGGGGCCACCATCCACGTGTTCGACAACGCATCGACCGACGGCACTGCGCAGGTCGCGCGTGGCCTGGGAGTGCGCGTGCACGACGTGCTGCTGCGCGGCAAGGGCAACGTGGTGCGGCGCATGTTCGCGGACGTGGAAGCCGACGTGTACGTGATGACCGACGGTGACGCCACCTACGATTTGTCGAACATCGACGCGATGGTCGAGGGCGTGCTGCACAAGGGCTGCGACATGGTGGTGGGCGCCCGGTTCGACGACGGCAGCAACGCCCTGGCCTACCGGCCCGGCCATCGCCTTGGCAACCAGTTGCTGACCGGCTCGGTCTCGCTGCTGTTCGGCGGCAAGTTCACCGACATGCTGTCCGGCCACCGGGTGTTCTCGCGCCGCTACGTCAAGTCGTTCCCCGCCAGCGCCCGCGGCTTCGAGATTGAGACCGAGCTGACGGTGCATGCGCTGGAGCTGCGCATGGCCACCATGGAACTGCCGGTCGCCTACACATCGCGCCCGGAAGGCACCGTGAGCAAGCTGTCGACCTACCGCGACGGCTGGCGCATCCTCAAAACCATCGCGAAGCTATTCACCAGCGAGCGGCCGTTGGCCTTCTTCCTGCTGCTGGCGACGGCGCTGGCCCTGCTGTCCGTCGGCCTGGCGCTGCCCCTGGTCGTGACCTACCTGCAGACCGGGCAGGTGCCGCGCCTGCCCACGGCCGTTCTGGCCATGGGCATCATGCTGAGCGCGATGCTCTCGATGCTGTGCGGCGCGGTGCTGCACAACGTCACGCTGGGACGCCAGGAGGCAAAACGGCTCGTGTATCTCTCCATCCCTGCTCCCGGCGCGGCAGCCGCGCCATGAAGCCGTCGCGACGCCTCCTCGCGTTCTGCGTCGTCGGCACCATCGGGCTGGTGGTCGACCTGGCGGTGCTCTATGCGTCGGCTCCGCTGCTTGGCTGGTACGGCGGGCGCGTGGTCTCCTTCATTGCCGCCGCGACCGCCACCTGGCATTTCAATCGCCGCTACACCTTCCGGGACGCCCTGCAGCACAGTGGCGCCGGTGTGCTGCGCCAGTACCTGCATTATTTGGCCTCCATGCTCGGCGGTGCGGCGATCAACTACGGAATTTACGTGCTGGTGCTGAACTTCATCCCC
>JACMQP010000283.1 GCA_014376915.1 Ramlibacter sp. | reverse complement strand
CTGCCGTGGCCGTGAGCGTGGCGAAGGCCCTGCGCTGGTAGGTAACGAACTTCAGGTTGTCGCGGTTCTCATGCGCTCTCAGGTACACCTCCAGGGCCTCATCCAGGGTGACCCGCGCCACACGGTGAAGACGAGCACCAGCCTCCAGCTCCACGGGCGTGAGGTATTCACTCTCGTCGGCCGAAGCGTAGACCCGCTCATCCCCTCCGGCGAAGCGTCCCCGCTTGTCATCGATGTACTCGTGCAGGCGGTCCATCGCTGCGGGATCGTTCGGGGCACCCTGGGGCACCAGTCCGAAGCCTACAAGGAAACTGTCGGCGTGAACCTGAAGGGCCTGAGGCGACGACGCCGGGTCAGCACGGAGGGCCGCGAACTCGGCGTCGTATCGCCGCTCCAGCCCCTCTACCTGCCGGGCCGCCTTCACCGGGTCCAGCGTCTGGAGGTTGTGCTTCAACACGCGGGACGGGTAGCGGCTCCGTAAGTCCTTGGGGACGTGCCGCTGGTAGTAAAGCGCGTTTCCGTGCCTGTAGGTCTTTGCCAAGGTGATCCGAAGGGGTCCGATGGAGAGGTGCATTTGTAGTGCTGCTACCACAGCGTTACCACAAAGCGGACTCCTGAAATCAACTAACAGCCAGCATTGGCGCGGCTTACGGGGCTTTCATTTGGTGCCGATTGTCGGAATCGAACTGACGACCTACCGCTTACAAGGCGGTTGCTCTACCAACTGAGCTAAATCGGCACGGAGAAATTTTAGCTACTTGATGCGCTTGAGCGACGGCCTGGGGCCGCCCGGGGGCCGGGGCGGCTCTGGTACGTCCTTGCCGTCCGGCGCATTTTCGGGGTTGACCAGCTGGACGACGCGCGGCTCGCCGTCCGCCGACCCTGGATCCGGAACGCTGGTCAACGCGGATGGCTTGGACGCCTCGACTCCGGTGCCGGGAACGGCCACCGGGAAAGCCATGCCCTGGCCGTTCTCGCGCGCGTAGATCGCAATCACCCGGCTGATCGGGACCATGATCTCGCGGGCGCTGCCGGCGAAGCGGGCCCTGAACTCGATGAAGTCGTTGCCAAGCTTGAGCGAGCTGGTCGCGTCGAAGCTGATGTTCAGGACGATCTCGCCGTTCTTCACAAACTCGCGCGGCACCTGCACGGAATCGTCCACCAGCACCGCCACGTAAGGCGTCAGGCCGTTGTCGGTGCACCAGTCGTAGAGGGCACGGATCAGGTAAGGGCGGGTCGACGTCGATTCCAGTGCATTCATCATGGAGGGAGCTTACTTGCGCATGACCTTTTCGGACGGGGTGAGCGCCTCGATGTAGGCCGGCCGCGAGAAGATGCGTTCAGCGTACTTGAGCAACGGCGCCGCATTCTTGGACAGCTCGATTCCATAGTAATCCAGCCGCCAAAGCAGGGGCGCGATGGCCACATCCAGCATCGAGAAATTCTCGCCCAGCATGTACTTGTTCTTCAGGAACACGGGCGCCAGCTGCGTGAGGCGGTCCCGGATATGCGCGCGCGCCTTCTCCAGCGCCTTCTCGTTGCTCTTGGCCGCGCGCGACTCGAGCGTACTCACGTGGACGAACAGTTCCTTCTCGAAGTTCAGGAGAAACAGCCGCACGCGGGCGCGGTCGACCGGGTCGCCCGGCATCAGCTGCGGATGCGGAAAGCGCTCGTCGATGTACTCGTTGATGATGTTCGACTCGTAAAGGATCAGGTCGCGTTCGACCAGGATCGGCACCTGCCCGTACGGATTCATGACATTGATGTCTTCCGGCTTGTTGTACAGGTCGACGTCGCGGATCTCGAAGTCCATTCCCTTTTCGAACAGCACGAAGCGGCAACGGTGGGAAAAAGGGCAGGTGGTTCCCGAATACAGCACCATCATGATGAAGGCTCCTTAAATCAAAAAAGAGTGGGTGCGTGAAAGCAACCCACTCATGGAAGGACGCGCGCGCGGCCGGCGGCCGTCGGCGTTTCGCCTTGTCAGTGAATGTCTTTCCAGAACGCCGCGTTCAGGCGCCAGGTAAAAATGGTGAGCACGCCCAGGAATATCAGCACCCAGACGCCGACCCGCACCCGGTTGTTCTGTTGCGGCTCGCCCATCCATTGCAGGTAGCCGACCAGGTCGCCGACGGCCTGGTCATATTGCAGCGGGGTCATCGTGCCCGGGCTGACCTGCTTCCAGCCGGTGAACACCTTCGCCTCGTGGCCGTGGATCTCACGCGCATCGAACTGCGGCTCACGCTGGCCCTGAAGCTCCCACAGGACATGCGGCATAGCCACATTGGGAAACGCCAGATTGTTCCAGCCGGTGGCCTTGGCCGGGTCGCGGTAGTAGGTGCGCAGGTAGGTGTAGATGTAGTCCGCGCCGGTGCCGCCGTGGCCGGAGCGCGAGCGGGCGATGACGGTCAGGTCAGGCGGGTTGGCGCCGAACCATTCCTTGGCCTGCTTCGGGTCGATCGCGGACTTCATGGTGTCGCCCACCTTGTCGGTGGTGAACAGCAGGTTGTCCTTGATCTGCTGCTCGGTCAGGCCGATGTCGCGCAGACGGTTGAAGCGCATGTAGGCCGCCGAGTGGCAGTTCAGGCAATAGTTGACGAACAGCTTGGCACCGTTTTGCAGTGCCGGCAGGTCATTGGTTTTGGCTGGCGCCTTGTCCCAGGCAATCCCTTCACCGCCGGCCGCATGCGCGCCGAAAGCGAAGCCGACGGCGGCCACCAGAGTCAAAATCAGTTGTTTCATTCTTGACAGTCCTAGCTCAATGCGCGGCGAAGGTGATGCGGTCCGGCACAGGCTTGAATTCGCCCAGCCGGCTCCACCACGGCATCAGCAGGAAGAAACCGAAATAGAACAACGTTCCAATCTGGGACAGGCGGCCGCCGATGTCCGAAACCGGCTGCACGCCGAGGTAGCCCAGCACGAAGAAGTTGACGACGAACACGCCGTAAACCGCCTTGTGCCAGCCCGGACGGTAGCGGATAGACCTGACCAGGCTGTTGTCCAGCCAGGGCAGGAAGAACAGGATGATCACTGCCCCACCCATCACCAGAACGCCCCAGAACTTCGCGTCGATCGACAGCATCAGCACGACGGTGATGGCGGCCGCTACCGCCACCACAGCCTTCGTCAGGCCCGCCATGCGGGCTTTGAGAACAGCATATCCGGCAGCGACCACCACGCACGCAATCAACGCGTACATCATCTCGCTGGTGATGGCGCGCAGCATCGAATAAAACGGCGTGAAGTACCAGACCGGGGCAATGTGGGCCGGCGTCTTCAGCGGGTCGGCCGGAATGAAGTTGTTGTACTCGAGGAAGTAGCCGCCGAGTTCCGGCGCGAAGAAGATGATCGCGGAAAACACCATCAGGAACACCGACACGCCGAACAGGTCGTGCACGGAGTAATACGGATGGAAGGGAATCCCGTCCAGCGGATGGCCGTGTTCGTCCTTCGGTGCGTTGGGACCCTTGATCTCGACGCCGTCCGGGTTGTTCGAACCCACGTCGTGCAGCGCCAGAATGTGTGCCGCCACCAGACCGAGCAGCACCAGCGGCACCGCGATGACGTGGAAGCTGAAGAAGCGGTTGAGCGTCGCGTCGGAAACCACATAGTCGCCGCGGATCAGCAGCGCCAGGTCCGGGCCGATGAAGGGAATCGCGGCAAACAGGTTCACGATCACCTGGGCGCCCCAATAGGACATCTGGCCCCATGGCAGCAGGTAGCCCATGAAAGCCCCGGCCAGCAGCACCAAAAGGATGGCGCAGCCGAAAATCCAGACCAGCTCGCGCGGCTTCCGGTAGCTGCCG
>JACMQP010000282.1 GCA_014376915.1 Ramlibacter sp. | reverse complement strand
TGCCGGCGCATGCCCAGGCAGACGTGCCCGCTGTCAATGCCGAGCACGCGCGGATCGAGGTGGAGCGCAACCAGGTCGTTGCCCGTTTTGCCGCGCAGGAGGTGGCCTGCTACAAGATCTTCAGCGTCACCGACTGCCTGAAGGCGGCCCGGGGGCAGCGCCGCGACCGGCTGGCTGACCTGCGCCGCCAGGAACTGAGCCTGAACGAGGAAGAGCGCAGACGGCGCTCCGCCGAGCGGGTGCGCAGCAGCGAGGAGCGCAACGCGGCCGGCAAGCAGGAGGAAGGCGCGGCGCAGCGGGCCGAAGCAGTGGCCCGCCAGCAGGACAAAAAGGACGAGCTCACCCGCCGTGCGGCCGAGCGGGCCCGGACCGAGGCATCCGCGCCGGCGCGCGCCGCCCGAACGCAGAAGGAGTCTCAGGAACGTCAGGCATCCAGCCGGGCCGCCAGGGAGCAGCGCAGCCACGATTCCGCGCCGGCGCTGGTGCGCTCGCAGGAGCGTCAGCAGGAAGCCAAGGAACGGGCCGAGCGGGTCGCGAAACGGCAGTCCGACGCCGCCAAATCGCCGGTCAAGCCGCTGCCGCTGCCGCCGTAGAGCGGCGGGCACTGCAGCCTAGCTGTCGAGTGGTTCGAACTTGACGATCACCAGCGACACGTTGTCGCCGCCGCCCCGGGCCCGGGTGCGTGCTTTTTCGATCAGGAATTCGGTCGCCTCGCGCGGCGACAGCGACGACAGCACCGAGCCCAGCTCGTTCGGGCTGAAATAGTGCCAGAGGCCGTCGCTGCAGGCCAGCAGCACGTCGCCCGGCCGCAGCTGGGGAATGAAGTGGATGTCGGCCGGCGGGTCGTCATCGGAGCCCAGGCAGCCCATCAGGATGTTGGACTGCGGGTGGACGTTGGCCTCTTCCTCGGTGATCTCGCCTTTCTCCACCAGCGTCTGCACGTACGAATGGTCCATCGTGCGGCGCACCAGCTTGCCGGCATGGAAGTGATAGATGCGCGAATCCCCGGCGTGAACCCAGTGGCAGTCGCCCGCCGGGTTGATCAGGAACGCGGCAAAGGTGCTGTGCGGCTCCTGCTCCGCGGAGATCGCCGTCAGTTTGATGACGATGTGGGCTTCCTGCACCATCTGGCGCAGCAGCGACGGGGCGTCGTCGCGTTCAGGCGCATAGCGCTCGAACAGCTGCTTGGCCGTCATCATCACCTGGTCGGACGCCTTGCGGCCGCCGCTGCGTCCGCCCATGCCGTCGGCGACGATGCCCAGCACGCAGCCCGGCACACGGGGATGGCTGACCAGCGCGATCTGGTCCTGCTGGTATTCGCGGTCACCCCTGTGGATGCCGGTGGACGCGGTGAGTCGATAACCTTTGGACATTGTGCTGGCGGATCTTTCGTTGCGCGCGGGGCCCGGCCTGTGCTCGATTAACGCCCCTGGAAGACGTATTATCGAACGAACCGGGCCGCCCGCCTTCTTTGCCGATTTCCTTGGATTCCAATCTCCACTCCCCCGAGCGCCGGCTGATCGAGTTGCGCATGGAACACGCCGACCTGGACGCAATGATCGACCGTGCGGGCGACGCGAGCCCGGTCGACGAATTGATGATGCGGCGGCTCAAAAAGCGCCGGCTGGCGCTGCGCGACCAGGTCTCCCGGCTGGAACTCGCCCTCGACCCCAAAGAACCTGCGTGAGCCTTTCCTGTGAGTCTTGAGCCTGCGGTCCGGGCGGCGTTCGCGCCCCACGGCGTGCTGTCGCGCGCCGCCGACGAATTCCTGCCGCGCCAGGGCCAGACCGAGATGGCCTTGGCGGTGGCGCGCACGATCGAACATGGCGGCGCGCTGGTGGTGGAGGCGGGCACCGGCGTCGGCAAGACATTCTCCTACCTGGTTCCGGCGCTGCTGAGCGGCGAACGGGTGCTGCTTTCCACCGCCACCAAGACGCTGCAGGACCAGCTGTTCGGCCGCGACCTGCCGCGGCTGGTCGAGGCGCTGGGCCTGCCGGTGCGAACCGCGCTACTCAAGGGCCGGGCCAGCTACCTGTGCCTGCACCGCATGGAGCTGGCGCGCACGGAGGGCTCGCTGCCGGACCGCACCTCGCTGCGCTCGCTGGCCAAGATCGAGGAATGGGCGGTCGTCACCCGCACCGGCGACCTGGCCGAACTGCCCGGGCTGGACGAGCGCTCGCCGCTGATCCCGCTGGTCACGTCGACCCGCGACAACTGCCTGGGCTCGCAGTGCCCCAAGTTCCACGCCTGCCACGTCAACCGGGCCCGGCGGGAGGCGTTGGCCGCCGACGTCGTCGTCATCAACCACCACCTGTTCTTTGCCGACCTGGCGGTGCGCGAATCCGGAATGGCCGAACTGCTGCCGACGGTGCGGGTGGCGATCTTCGACGAGGCGCACCAGCTCAACGAAACCGGAGTGCAGTTCCTGGGTAACCAGATCAGCACCGGCCAGTTGCTGGACTTCGGACGCGACGTGCTGGGCGCGGGCCTGCAGTTCGCGCGCGGGCTGGCCGACTGGTCGGTCGTGGCCTCGGCGATCGAACTGGCCGCCCGCGACCTGCGGATGGTGGTGGGCCGCAGCGCCCCTGGCGCCAAGCTGCGCTGGACCGGCGAGGCGCCGGAGCAGGTGCCGTTGCAACCCTGGCTGCAGGCGCTGGAGGACCTTGGCTCGGCCTGCACGCTGGCAATGGAAGCACTGGCGACGGTGAGTGAAATGGCGCCTGACTTCGTGCGGCTGCACGAGCGCGGGTCGGTGCTGGCGCAGCGGGCCGCGACCTTCGCCCAGCCCTGCGCCGCCGGTTCGGTGCGCTGGGTTGATGTGGGCAACCAGCTGCGGCTGGTCGAGTCGCCGCTGGACATTGCCCAGGCGGTGCAGGACAAGATGCTGCGCCAGGGCAGCGAGGCAGCCGAGGACTCGCGCCGCGCCTGGATCTTTACCTCCGCCACGCTGGGCGACGACGCGAAGCTGCGCTGGTTCACCGAACCGTGCGGACTGACCGAGGCCGAGGTGCTCCAGGTGGGCAGCCCGTTCGACTACGTCGCCCAGGCTGCCGTCTACGTGCCGCGCGACCTGCCCAAGCCCAACGACCCGGCCCATAGCACCGAGGTGGCTGTGCTGGCCGGCGATGCGGTGCGCCGACTCGGCGGCCGGACCATGGTGCTCACGACCACCCTGCGCGCCTTGCGGGCCATCGGCGAAGCGCTGCAGGCCCGCTTCGAGGGCTCACTGGAAGTGGAAGTGCTGGTGCAGGGCCAGTGGCCCAAGCGCCGCCTGATCGAGCGTTTCCGCGAAGGCGCATCGCAAGGCCGGGCCGGCTGCGTGCTGGTCGCTTCGGCATCTTTCTGGGAGGGCGTGGACGTCCCCGGCGACGCGCTGCAGCTGGTCATCATCGACAAGCTGCCGTTCCCGCCGCCCGGCGATCCGCTGGTGCAGGCGCGGGCGCAGCGGCTGGAGGGCCAGGGCCGCAGTGCTTTCAACGATTATTTCGTGCCGGAGGCGGCGGTGGCGCTCAAGCAGGGCGCGGGCCGGCTGATCCGGCGCGAGTCTGACCAGGGCTTGCTGGTGGTCTGCGACAGCCGGCTGGTCACGATGGGCTACGGGCGCCGCCTGCTGGCGGCGTTGCCGCCGATGCGGCGGATTCAGTCAGCCGAGGAATTCAGGGCGGCAGTGGATGGCCTCACCACACCTTCCACCACGGATCCTGGCTGGACTTGAAGCCGCGGGTCAGGTACGAGCTGCGCGGAAAGTTGGTCTCCATGACGCGCCGGGTGTCGTCGCGCAGCTGGGTCATGCCCAACGCGTCGTAGGAGCGGACCATGATGAACAGGGCTTCCTCGAGCGCCGGCACGTTCTGGTAATCGGTGAGCGCAGCCTGGGCCCGGTTGACAGCCGCGACGTAGGCGCCGCGGCTGAAGTAATAGCGCGCCACGTGCACTTCGTACTGCGCCAGTGAGTTGACGATGTACGTCATCCGCGCCTTCGCGTCCGGCGTGTAGCGCGAATCGGGAAAGCGCGCGACCAGTTCCTTGAACGACTCGAACGACTGCTTGGCCGCCTTCTGGTCGCGTTCGGACAGGTCCTGCCGCGACAGGAACGCGAACGCGCCCAGGTTATCGTTGAAGTTGACGATGCCCTTGAGGTAGAGCGCGTAGTCCATCGCGGGGCTGGCCGGATGCAGCTTGATGAAGCGGTCGAGCGTGGCCTCGGCCTGCGCCTGGTCGCCGGACTTGTAATAAGCATAGGCTTTTTCGAGCTGGGCCTGCTGCGCCAGCGGCGTGCCGGCGGCGCGGCCTTCGAGCTTTTCGAACAGCGGCACGGCCTTGTCATAAGCGCCGGAGTTCAGTTCGTCCTTGGCTTCGGCGTAAAGCTTGTTCGCGCTCCAGTTGCTGGTCTTGTCGTCCGGCGTGGAGGAGCAGCCGGCCAGCAACGCTGCCACGCCCAGCAGCAGGGAAGGGACAACCGATAATTTGACGCTGGACATTCGCTGGTACTTTCTGGAACAGGGCACATTGATTATATCGGTCACCCCCCCGCAACCCGAGCCGCACACGCTACCGGACGACGCCGCCGACGCGGGGCCGGACAGCGAGCTGCGCAGCTTCACCATCGGCGCCGCGCAGCATGGCGAGCGGCTGGACCGCGCTCTGGCGCTGCTGGTGCCGGAGTTCTCGCGCAGCTATCTGCAGCAGCTGATGGAGTCCGGTGCCGTGCTGCTGAACGGCCGGCCCGCGGCCAAGCCGGCGTACAAGGTCAAGGCCGGCGACACCGGCTCCGTCGAGCTGCGGCCGACGCCGCAAAGCCAGGCCTTCAAGCCCGAGACGATGGCGCTCGATGTGCTGTTCGAGGACGAACACCTGCTGGTGCTGGACAAGCCGTCCGGCCTGGTGGTGCATCCCGCACCCGGCAACTGGAGCGGCACGTTGCTCAACGGCCTGCTGGCCCACGACGACCGCGCGCAGCTGCTGCCGCGAGCCGGCATCGTGCACCGGCTGGACAAGGACACCAGCGGCCTGATGATGGTGGCGCGCAACCGGGCGGCGATGGATGCGCTGGTGCAGGCGATCGCGGCGCGCGCAGTGGCGCGCCAGTACGTGGCGCTGGCGCACAAGCCGTGGACCGGGCCGAAGCACCGGCAGGTCGACGCGCCGATCGGCCGCGATCCGCGCAACCGCCTGCGCATGGCGGTGGTCGACCTCGATCGCAACGCCGGCAAGAGCGCCGTCACCGGATTCGATCTGCAGGAAAACGCGCAGGCGGGCTGTCTGGTGAAGGCGACCCTGCAGACCGGCCGCACCCACCAGATCCGCGTGCACATGGCCAGCATCGGCCATCCGCTGGTGGCCGACGAGCTCTATGGCGGCGCGCCCGCGGCGGGAATGGAGCGGCAGGCGCTGCACGCTTTCCGGCTGGCGTTCATCCATCCGGCGACGGGTCAGTCGCTCGAGTTCACGGCGCCGTTGCCGCCAGACATGGCGGCGGCGGTGCAGGCCTGGGGGCTGCGTTACAATCAATCGTAATGGCTTCCGAGCCACGCCCGCGGCTAGCCCGTGGAGGCACGCGATGCGCCTGCCTGGTGGCGCCGCCTTGAAGAATTGCCCGCCCCGTGGCGCCTTTTCCTGGAACCGCAAGACCATGAATACGGCGGACGCCAAGCGCGTCCTTGAAACCGCTTTGATTTGTTCGCAGCTGCCCCTGCCTGTGCGGGAGCTGCGCGTGATGTTCAACGACGAACTCGGCGCCGACACCATCAAGGCGTTGCTGGAAGACCTGCGCCAGGACTGGACCCAGCGCGGCGTCGAGCTGGTCTGCGTTGCGACGGGCTGGCGGTTCCAGAGCCGGCCCGGGATGCGCGAGTACCTTGACCGCCTGCACCCCGAGAAGCCGCCCCGTTATACGCGCGCCACGCTTGAAACGCTGGCCATCATTGCGTACCGGCAGCCGGTCACCCGCGGCGACATGGAGGACATCCGCGGCGTGACCATCAACGCCATGATCCTCAAGCAGCTTGAAGACCGTGGCTGGGTCGAGGTCATCGGCCACCGCGAGTCTCCGGGCCGGCCGGCGTTGTTCGCCACCACCCGGCAGTTCCTCGACGACCTCGGCCTCGAGTCACTGGACCAACTGCCGCTGCTGGACCACCCGGTCCGGCAATCGGCCGTGTTCGAGGCGCTGGCCGCCAACGCCGACAGCCTCCAGCCAGACCTGCGCACCGACGAGCCCGAGCCGCTTGCCACCGATGCCGCGGCCGTCGCGGTTGGCTCGCGCCTTCCCCGCACCGAATCCACACAGCCCCCCGAGGCAGCGGCGGACGCGCCGCCCCTGCCACCCGATGACGAAAGCGCCGCCGACGATGCGGCCCAAGCAGTCGAGAACTGACCCATGAAACTACCGGTTACCGGCGCCAACGACGCGCCCACCCTCGAAGAGCTCGAAGAGAAAGAAGCGGCGGGCCATGCGCGTCGTGCGCAGGAAGTGGAGCGCTTCGGGGCCGACGAGGACCACGACGAGGACGATGAGGACGACGAGGACGAGGAAGATGACGCCGAGCGCCAGGCCCGCCGCGGCCCGCCGCCTGAGCCACCGAAGCCGATCCTGTTCGCCGACGTGGTGTCCGGCCAGTTCGACGCCGACGAGGAAAGTCCCGAGGTCGCGCTGGCCAAGCGGGTGCTGACGCCGCAGGCCGACACCCCCAAGTTGCACAAGGTGTTGGCGCAGAGCGGACTTGGCTCGCGGCTGGAGATGGAGCAGTTGATCACGCAGGGCCGGATCTCGGTCAATAACGAACCGGCGCACATCGGCCAGCGGATCCAGTTCGGCGACCAGATCAAGATCAATGGCAAGCCGATTCGCTACCGCATCGCGCCGCCGCCGGCCCGGGTCATCGCGTACCACAAGCCGGTCGGCGAGATCGTCAGCAGCGACGACCCGCAGAATCGTCCGACGGTGTTCCGCAAGCTGCCCAAGCTGTACCAGGGCAAGTGGCAATCCGTCGGCCGGCTCGACCTGAACACCGAAGGCCTGCTGCTGTTCACCAGCTCCGGTGAACTGGCCAACAAGCTGATGCATCCACGCTTCGGCCTGGAGCGCGAATACGCCGTCCGCGTGCTGGGCGCGTTGAGCGCCGAGGAAAAGCAGCGCCTGCTCGACGGCATCGAACTCGAGGACGGCCGGGCCCAGTTCGGCTCGATCGAGGAGGGCGGCGGCGAGGGGGCCAACACCTGGTATCGGGTCACAATTTCCGAAGGCCGCAACCGCGAGGTGCGGCGCATGCTGGAAGCCGTCGGCCATGCCGTCAGCCGGCTGATCCGGATCCGTTACGGCGCGATGGTGTTGCCGCGCGGCCTCAAGCGCGGGGCCTGGATGGAACTGGACGAGCGCGATATTCGCGAGTTGATGAACGCTGCGGGGGCCGACCGGCCGCAGGGCGGGCGTCCGCAGCGGGCCGAGGGCGACGCCCAGGGCGAGGGCGAGGGCGCTCCCGGCCGGGGCGGGCGCAACCGCCGTCGCGGCAATCGCACCGGTGGTCCGCGCGGGCCTGGCGGCCCCGGTGACGGCCAGCAGCGCAGCGGCCCGCCGGGCGGCGGTCAGACCCGCACTCCGGGCGGCCAGGGTCAGCAGCGCCGCAACAAAGACCGCCAGGGCGGCGACCGCGGCGGCGATCGCCAGGGCGGCGGCGCGGCGCAACCCGATCCGATGAAGACCTCGCTGGGCTACATCGGCGCCGACAGCTTCACCCGCCAGCGCCAGGGCCAGGGCGGCGCCGGTGGCCAGCAGCGTGGCCGCCGTGGTGGCGGTGGTGGCATGGGTGGTGGTGGTGGTGGTGCTGGCGGTGGCGGTGGTCCGCGTCGCGGTGGCGGCGGCGGCGGCCGCAACCGCTGAAGCGACGGACCGACCCGAAGGTCAACACCGACACGGTCGCCTGGCGGCGGTTGCGCAAGCTAAAATGCAAGGCTTTGCTGAACTTCAACGGTCGGCAAAGCCCCTAACAACTACTTCAAGCTCAGGAAACCCGAAATGGCTATCGAACGCACCCTTTCCATCATCAAGCCCGACGCCGTGGCCAAGAACGTGGTCGGGCAGATCTACGCACGCTTCGAGGCCTCCGGCCTCAAGGTCGTCGCGGCCCGCATGGCCCACCTGTCGCGCCGCGAAGCCGAGCAGTTCTACGCCGTTCACAAGGAGCGTCCTTTCTTCAAAGATTTGGTCGAGTTCATGATCTCCGGTCCGGTCATGATCCAGGCGCTGGAAGGCGAGAACGCGATCCTGAAGAACCGCGATCTGATGGGCGCCACCGACCCGAAGAAGGCGGCTGCCGGCACCATCCGCGCCGACTTCGCCGACAGCATCGACGCCAACGCAGTGCACGGCTCCGACGCTCCTGAAACCGCCAGCCAGGAAGTGGCTTTCTTCTTCCCCGGCATGGACGTCTTCTCCCGCTGAGCGGGACTGACCATGCGATGACGGCCAATCTTCTCGACTTCGATCTGGAAGGTCTGGCCGCGTTCTGCGAAACGCTGGGCGAGAAGCGCTTCCGCGCCACCCAGCTGTTTCGCTGGATCCATCAGAAGGGCGCCACCGACTTCGACCAGATGACCGATCTGGCCAAGTCGCTGCGCGAAAAGCTCAAGACCGGCGCCCACCTGCAGGCGCTCCCCATCCTCACCCAGCACGAATCGAAGGACGGCACCATCAAGTGGCTGTTCGACGTCGGCCGCGGCGATGCGGTCGAGGCCGTGTTCATTCCGGAGGACGACCGCGGCACGCTGTGCCTCTCCTCGCAGGCCGGCTGCGCCGTCGGCTGCCGCTTCTGTTCGACCGGCCACCAGGGCTTCTCCCGCAACCTCACCACCGGCGAGATCGTCGCCCAGCTCTGGTTTGCCGAGCATTTCCTGCGCCAGCACCTCAAGCGCGACGAGCGCGTCATCTCCAATGTGGTGATGATGGGCATGGGCGAGCCGCTGCAGAACTATTCGGCGCTGCTTCCAGCACTCAAGGTGATGCTGGACGACCACGGCTACGGGCTGTCACGGCGCCGCGTCACGGTGTCCACGTCCGGCGTGGTGCCGATGATGGACCGGCTCGGGCAGGACTGCCCGGTGGCGCTGGCTGTCTCGCTGCACGCGCCGAACGATGCGCTGCGCGACAACCTTGTGCCGCTGAACAAGAAATACCCGCTGGTCGAACTGCTGGACGCGTGCAACCGCTATCTGGAACACGCGCCGCGCGACTTCATCACCTTCGAGTACTGCATGCTCGATGGCGTCAACGACCAGCCGGAGCACGCGCAGCAACTGGTGCAGCTGGTGCAACGGCACGGCGGCCGCGGCGTCTCGTGCAAGCTCAATCTGATTCCGTTCAATCCGTTTCCGGCCTCTGGACTGGTGCGTTCGCCGCAACACAAGGTCCAGGCTTTCGCAAAAATCCTGATCGATGCTGGTATCGTCACCACTGTGCGCAAAACCAGGGGAGACGACATCGACGCGGCCTGCGGCCAGCTTGCCGGCGACGTCAAGGATCGCACCCGGGTCGGGGAGCGGATAGCCCAGCAGCGCACCGTGATGTTGAAACAGGTGCCGGCCGACGCCCGCGCCGCCAAGGAGACCTGAATCCATGAACGACGTGCGCCGACGGAAACTGCGGACCGGCCTGGCCTGGTGCTGGCTGGCGGGCCTGCTGCTGCTGGCCTTGGGGGGCTGCGCCACGCGCAACAGCGACGCATCGGGGGCCAACGTCGACATCGTGACCGCATCCGACGAGCCCGAGGCGCGCAAGCGCGCCCGCATCCGCATGGAGCTGGCGATCGGCTATTTCGAACAGGGCCAGACCACCGTCGCCCTCGACGAGCTGAAGCAGGTCATCGCCGCCGATCCCACCTTCCCTGACGCCTACAACATGCGCGGCCTGATCTACATGAAGCTGAACGACATGAAGCAGGCGGAAGAAAGCTTCCGCCGCGCGGTGGCGCTCAATTCAAAAGACAGCAACACCCTGCATAACTACGGCTGGCTGCTGTGCCAGCAGGGCCGCTACGACGAGGCCAGCCGCACCTTCGAAGGCGCCATGGCCAATCCGCTGTATGCGGACCGGGCCAAGACGCTCATGGCGCAAGGCATCTGCCAGGCACGTGCCGGCCGCAAGGACGACGCCGAGCGCAGCCTGGCCCGCTCCTACGAACTGGACGCCGCCAATCCCGTCACTGGCTACAACCTGGCCAACCTGCTGTTCCAGCGCGGAGAGCACGCGCGCGCCCAGTTTTATATCCGGCGCCTGAACAACACCGATCTGGCAAATTCGGAGACGCTCTGGCTCGGCATCAAGGTCGAACAGCGCCTGAATGACCGGGTCGCCATGTTGCAGCTTGCCGACCAGCTCAAGCGACGCTTTCCGCAGTCGCGCGAAACCGGCTTCTATGAACGGGGCGCGTTCAATGAATGAAGCGATGGGCCAGGGGCCCGCGCCGGGAATCGACCCGCCAGCCAGCGCCGACGTGCCCAGCGCCGGCACGCTGCTGCGCCTGGCCCGCGAGGAAGCCGGGGTCCATGTGGCCACGCTGGCAGCAGCGCTGAAAGTGCCGGTCCGCAAGCTCGAAGCGCTGGAGGCCGACCGATTTGACCTGCTGCCCGACGCGGTGTTCGTTCGCGCGCTGGCCGCCAGCGTCTGCCGCAACCTGAAGCTCGATCCGGCGCCGGTGCTGCAACGGTTGCCGGCCACTGGCGGGCCGCGGCTGGCGCCGAGCGATGGCGGCATCAACGCCCCGTTCCGCTCGCCGCGCGATGGCGCCGCCCCGAGCTGGCGCGACCAGCTGACCCGGCCGGTGTTCCTTGCGGTTGCCGCATTGCTGCTGGCTGCGCTTGTGGTGCTGCTGCTGCCGTCCCGTCACGACGACGGCGTGAGCCAGGCCGTGGTCCCGCCGCAGCCCGCTTCGGAGCCCGCGCCGGCGCCTGTCCCGCTGGTCGATGCCCCCAGGCCGGCGGCGCCGGAGCCGGTCATGGCCAACGCGGCTCCGGCTGCGGTCGTGGCCGCGCCCGCCGCGGCCTCCGCCAGCGCGCCCATGCCTGTCGCGGCCGCTGCGGCGGCCAGTGGCATCGTCGTGTTCCGCGCCCGGGCGCAGGCCTGGGTCCAGGTGACGGATGCCAGGGGTGGCGTCGCGCTGCGCAAGCTGCTGGCGCCCGGCGAGTCGGCCGGTGCGTCCGGTCCGCTGCCGCTTGCCGTTACTGTCGGCAGCGCGTCGGCCACCGAGGTCCAGGTGCGTGGCAAACCGCTCGACCTGGCGCCGCTGGCCCGCGACAACGTGGCCCGTTTCGAGGTGAAGTGATGAACCAGCCCTGCCTGCCGGTCGCACCGGCATTTCCCAAGCCGCGCCGCTCGCGCCAGGCGAAAGTCGCGTGGGGTGCACGCGTGGTCACCGTCGGCGGCGATGCGCCGGTGCGTGTGCAGTCGATGACCAACACCGACACGGTCGATGCCATCGGCACCGCGATCCAGGTCAAGGAACTGGCGATCGCCGGCTCCGAGATGGTCCGCATCACCGTCAACACGCCCGAGGCCGCAGCGCAGGTGCCGTACCTGCGCGAGCAGCTCGATCGCATGGGCATCGACGTGCCGCTGATCGGCGACTTCCACTACAACGGCCATCGGCTGCTGACCGACTATCCGGCCTGTGCGCAGGCGCTGTCCAAGTACCGCATCAACCCCGGCAACGTGGGCAAGGGCGACAAGCGGGATCGGCAGTTCGGCCAGATGATCGAAGCGGCGATCCGCTGGAACAAGCCGGTGCGCATCGGCGTCAACTGGGGCAGCCTCGACCAGGAACTGCTGGCCGGCCTGATGGACACCAACAGCCAGCGGCCCGAGCCCTGGGACGCGAAGCTGGTGATGTACGAGGCGCTCATCACCTCGGCCATCGAGTCGGCGAAGCGCGCGCAGGAGATGGGCATGGACGGCAACCAGATCATCCTGTCGTGCAAGGTCAGCGGCGTGCAGGACCTGATCGCGGTCTACCGCGAGCTGGCGAAACGCTGCGACTATGCGCTGCACCTTGGCCTGACCGAAGCTGGCATGGGCACCAAGGGCACCGTCGCTTCCTCGATCGCCATGGGCATCCTGCTGCAGGAAGGGATTGGCGACACGATCCGCGTCTCGCTCACGCCGCAGCCGGGCGAGTCGCGCACGCAGGAAGTGGTGATCGCCGCCGAAATCCTGCAGTCGCTGGGCCTGCGCAGCTTCGTTCCCAGCGTGACGGCCTGCCCCGGTTGCGGCCGCACGACCAGCACCACCTTCCAGGTCCTGGCCAAGGAGATCGATGACTACCTGCGGGCCCAGATGCCGGTCTGGCGCGAGAAATATCCCGGCGTCGAGAAGATGAAGGTGGCCGTGATGGGCTGCATCGTCAACGGCCCGGGCGAGAGCAAGCACGCCGACATCGGCATCAGCCTGCCGGGAACGGGCGAGGCGCCGGCCGCGCCGGTGTTCATCGATGGCCAGAAGGCGCTGACGTTGCGCGGCGAGAACATCGCCGCCGAGTTCCACCAGATCGTCGAAAATTACATCGAAAAGCGCTTCGGCACTCCGGTCGCCGAAACCGCCTGAAGAAAACCCATGGCTGAGAAACTCAATGCCGTCAAAGGCATGAACGACATATTGCCGCCCGATTCGGCGCGCTGGGAGTGGCTCGAGGAGAAGGTGCGCGACCTGATGGCGCGCTACGCTTACCGCTTGATCCGGACCCCGATCGTCGAGCCGACGGCGCTGTTCGTGCGGGGCACCGGCGAGACCACCGACATCGTCGAGAAGGAGATGTATTCCTTCGTCGACCGGCTCAACGGCGAGCAGCTCACCCTGCGCCCGGAGAACACGCCCGGCGTGGTGCGCGCCGCGATCGAACACAACCTGACGTACGACGGCGGCAAGCGGCTGTACTACCTGGGCCAGATGTTTCGGCACGAGCGGCCACAGCGCGGGCGCTACCGCCAGTTCTACCAGCTCGGCGCCGAGGTGCTGGGCTTCGGCGGCCCGGAAGTGGACGCTGAACTGATGGTGCTGGCCTGGCAGCTGCTTGCCGAGCTGGGCCTGCGCAACGTCAGGGTCGAGATCAACAGTCTTGGCATCCCGCCCGAGCGGCACGCGCACCGCGCCGCGCTGGTGAAGTACTTCGAGCAGCACGCCGATCTGCTGGACGACGACGCGAAGCGCCGGCTGCATACAAATCCGCTGCGCATCCTCGACACCAAGAACCCGGCGCTGCAGAAGATGGTGCAAGACGCGCCGCAATTGCTCGGCTTCCTGGGCGAAGCCTCGCTGCAGCGGTTCGACACCGTGCAGCGGCTGCTGGGCGCGTGCGGCGTGTCCTGCCGCGTCAACCCGCGGCTGGTCCGCGGCCTCGATTACTACAGCCATACGGTGTTCGAATTCATCACGGACGAGCTTGGCGCCCAGGGCACGCTGTGCGGCGGCGGCCGCTACGACGGCCTGTTCGAGATCCTGGGTGGCAAGCCGACCCCGGCCGTCGGCTGGGGCATGGGCCTGGAGCGGGTGCTGGAACTGGTCAGGGAGCAGGGCACCGCGATCACATCGCCGGCGCCGGATGCCTACGCCGTCATTCCCGACGCCGCGGCGCTGCCGGTGGCATTGCCTGTCCTGCAGGCGCTGCGCGGCGCAGGCGTCAGCGTGCAGATGCACGCCGGCAGCGCGGACGGCATGGGCAGCATGAAGTCCCAGTTCAAGAAGGCCGACGCCAGCGGCGCCCGCTTTGCGCTGATCTTCGGGGCGGACGAGGTTGCGGCGGGCGAGGTGACGGTCAAGGCCTTGCGCGACGGCAGCGGCGCTCAGGAGCGGCAGCCGCTGGCCGATCCGCCGTCCTGGGCCCGGAAACTACAATCGACGGCTTGATACAAGAATCCAAATGGCAAAACACCTCGATCTCGAAGAACAGGAGCAGCTTGACGACCTCAAGCACTTCTGGAAAACCTACGGCAACCTGATCACCTGGACCCTGATCGTGGTGTTCGGCGCGTATGCCGCCTGGAACGGCTGGCAATACTGGCAACGCAGCCAGGCTGCGCAGGCGTCCGCCATGAACGAGGAAGTGGAGCGGGCGATCGCCGGCGACGACGTCGCCAAGGTCGAACGCGCCTTCAACGACATGAAGGACAAGTTCGGCGGCACCACCTATGCCCACCAGGCTGGCCTGCGCGCGGCCAAGGTTTTCGCCGAAAAGGGCAAGACCGACGCCGCACGCAACGCCCTGACATGGGTCGCGGGCAAGGCGTCCGACGAAGGCTACCGCGCCACGGCACGCCTGCGGCTGGCCGGCCTGCTGGCCGACGCCAAGTCCTACGACGAGGCCCTGAAGCAGCTGGCCGGCGATTTCCCGGCCGAATTCGAGCCGTTGGTGGCGGACCGCCGCGGCGACGTCTACAGCCTGCAGGGCAAGAAGGCCGAGGCCAAGGCGCAATACCTGAAGGCCTGGAGCGGGCTCGACGAGCGTAGCGACTACCGCAAGCTGGTCGAGGTCAAGTTGACGGCGCTCGGCGTCGACCCGAGGCCGGCCGCGAGCGCACCGGCGGCGCGCGGCACAGCATCGGGAGCGAAGTCATGACCGCATTCCGGCAGCGGGCCACGGCCCTGGTGGTAGTTGCTGCGGCCCTTTCCGGCTGCTCGATGATGCCGTCCTGGCTTGGCAGCGGCACCGAAAAGCCGAAGCCCGCGGAACTCGCGCCCAACGTCGCCCTGACCAACGTTCGTGCGGCCTGGACCGCGCGCATCGGCCCGGTCGGCTTCCCGCTCACGACCAGTGTCAACGGCGGCGTGGTGGCAGTGGCCGGCGGCGACGGCACGGTCACCCAACTCGACGCAGCCAGCGGCCGCGTGTTGTGGCAGGCCAGCGCCGGCGCTCCGGTGGCGGCCGGCGTCGGCAGCGATGGCAAATTGACTTCCGTGGTGACCCAGGCCAACGAGGTCGTGACCTTTGCCGGCGGCTCCACGCCGCTGTGGCGCCAGAAGCTGGCTGCCCAGTCGTACACGGCGCCGCTGGTGGCTGGCGGCCGGGTCTTCATCCTGGCCGGCGACCGGTCGGTGTCGGCCTACGACGGCCAGACCGGGCGCCGGCTGTGGAACCAGCAGCGTCCCGGCGAGCCGCTGGTGCTGCGTCAGTCGGGCGTGATGCTGGCGGTGGGCGACACCCTGGTGGTCGGCCTGGCCGGCCGGCTGGTGGGCCTGAATCCGCTCAATGGCAGCGCCCGCTGGGAAGCTCCGATCGCCATCCCGCGCGGCACCAATGACGTGGAACGGCTGGTCGACCTGGTCGGCACCGTGAGCCGCATCGGCAACTCGGTCTGCGTCCGCGCCTTCCAGGCCCGGGTCGGCTGCGTCGATGCCGAGCGCGGCGGCGTGCAGTGGACCAAGCCGGCCAATGGCGCCGAGGGCCTGCACGGCGACGAGCGGCTGGTGTTCGGCACCGAGAGCGACGGCAAGGTCGTGGCCTGGCGCCGCGACAACGGCGAGCGCGCCTGGACCACCGACCGGCTGCTGTATCGCGGCCTGACGGCTCCGCTGGCGCTGGGCCGGTCGGTGATCGTCGGCGACAGCACCGGCTTGGTGCACATGCTGTCGCGCGAGGACGGCACGCCGCTCAATCGACTGGCGACCGACGGCACCGGCATCGCCGCGGCCCCGGTGCTCGCCGGCAACACGCTGGTGGTGGTGACCCGTGGTGGTGGCGTCTACGGCTTCGTGCCCGAATGACTGTGGGCCCCACGCTTGTCACTTCGTTGACTGCGCTGCTGTGAAACCTGTCATCGCCCTGGTGGGCCGCCCGAACGTCGGCAAGTCCACGCTGTTCAACCGCATGACCAAGTCGCGCGACGCCATCGTCGCCGACTTTGCCGGCCTGACGCGCGACCGCCACTACGGTACCGGCCAGCAGGGTCGTCACGACTACATCGTGATCGACACCGGCGGCTTCGAGCCGACGGCCGAAAGCGGCATCTACATGGAGATGGCAAAGCAGACGCGCCAAGCCGTTGCCGAGGCCGACGTCGTGGTCTTCGTGGTGGATGCACGGGCCGGCGTTTCGGCCCAGGACTACGACATCGCCAACTACCTGCGCAAGCTGGGCAAGCCCACGGTGCTGGCGGCCAACAAGGCCGAGGGCATGACCGACGGCGTCAAGCTGACCGAGTTCTACGAACTGGGCCTGGGCGACGTCCACGGCATCTCGGCGGCGCACGGCCAGGGGATCCGCGACCTGGTCGATCTGGCGCTGGAGCCGCTGAACCTGCCCGAGCCGCAAGAGGAGGGCGAGGCGGTCGACAGCGGCGTGATCAAGCTCGCCGTGGCCGGCCGGCCCAACGTCGGCAAGTCGACGCTGATCAACACCTGGCTGGGCGAGGAGCGGCTGGTCGCCTTCGACCTGCCCGGAACGACGCGGGATGCGATCAGTGTTCCGTTCGAGCGCGGCGGCCAGCGCTTCGAGCTGATCGACACCGCCGGCCTGCGCCGCAAGGGCCAGGTGTTCGAGGCGATCGAGAAGTTCTCGGTGGTCAAGACGCTGCAGGCGATCGAATCGGCCAACGTGGTGCTGCTGCTGCTGGACGCGACCCAGGGCGTGACCGACCAGGACGCCCATATTGCCGGCTTCATCCTGGACAGCGGCCGCGCCGTGGTGCTGGCGATCAACAAGTGGGACGCCATCGACTCCTACCAGCGCGAGATGGTGAAGCGCTCGATCGAGACCCGGCTGGCGTTCCTGAAATTCGCCGACGTGCACCCGATCTCGGCCATCAAGCGCCAGGGCCTGGGCCCGGTCTGGACCTCGATCGCGGCGGCCCACCGGTCGGCGATGGTCAAGATGTCCACGCCGGTCCTGACCCGGCTGTTGCTGGAGGCGGTGCAGTTCCAGCAGCCGCAGCGCTCCGGCATGTACCGCCCAAAGCTGCGCTACGCGCACCAGGGCGGGATGAACCCGCCGATCATCGTGGTGCACGGCAACTCTCTGGAGCACGTCACCGCCGCTTACAAGCGCTTCCTGGAAGGGCGCTTCCGCAAGGAATTCAAGCTGACCGGGACACCGCTGCGGATCGAGATGAAAACCTCGAAGAATCCGTACGCCGACAAGGACGAATAGGACGTTGGCCATCGCGGCACTTGAAGTCGGGCCCGGGGCCCCAATCTCGGTTGCAGTCGAGGCCGGATTTTCAGCTTTCAGACTACTTGCCGCGCGGTCCTGCTGTGGTAAGGTCACATTTCCAACACCACTTTCAACACGGAGAATATCGTGAGCAATAAAGGGCAGCTGCTGCAAGATCCCTTCCTCAACACCCTGCGTCGCGAGCATGTTCCGGTGTCGATCTACCTCGTCAACGGCATCAAGCTGCAGGGCCAGATCGAGTCTTTCGACCAATACGTCGTGCTGTTGCGCAATACCGTGACCCAGATGGTCTACAAGCACGCCATCTCTACCATCGTCCCCGGTCGCGCCGTGAATTTCTCGACGGCCGAGACCGCCGAGGCCGGTCCCACCTGAGCGCGCCCGCAGGCGCCAGCCGCGCCGTCGTCGTCCCGGGTCTGCCGAACCTTGATTCCCTGGTTTCCAAGTTTGTCTGAATCCCTACTTCCTGACACTCCGGTCCTGCTGGTCGGGGTGGACCTCGGCCTGCCCAACTTCGACTCCGACCTCGAGGAACTCGGCCTGCTGGCGCAGACTGCCGGCATGACACCGCTCGCCCGCGTCGCCTGCAAGCGCAAGGCCCCCGACGCCGCGCTGTTCATCGGAAGCGGCAAGGCCGATGAGATCAAGGCGCTGGCCGAACAGACCGGCGCCACCGAGGTGCTGTTCGACCAGTCGCTGAGTCCGGCCCAGCAACGCAACCTCGAGCGTCACATCGGTCTTCCGGTCAACGACCGCACGCTGCTGATCCTGCAGATCTTCGCCCAGCGCGCCCGCAGCCACGAGGGCAAGCTGCAGGTCGAACTGGCCCGGCTGCAGTACGTCAGCACGCGGCTGGTGCGGCGCTGGTCGCACCTGGAACGCCAGACGGGCGGCGCCGGCGTGCGCGGCGGCCCGGGCGAAAAGCAGATCGAACTGGACCGCCGGATGATCGGCGAATCCATCAAGCGCACGAAGGAGCGGCTGGTCAAGCTGAAGAAGCAGCGCCAGACCCAGCGCCGCCAGCGCGAGCGGCAGGGTGCCTTCACGATCTCGCTGGTCGGCTACACCAACGCCGGCAAGTCGACGCTGTTCAACGCGCTGGTCAAGGCCCGCGCCTACGCGGCCGATCAGCTGTTCGCCACTCTCGACACCACCACGCGCCAGCTCTATCTGGCGAATGCGGTCGAAGGTGCGGACGGCGGCGGGCGCTCGGTGTCACTGTCGGACACGGTGGGTTTCATCCGCGACCTGCCGCATGGCTTGATCGCGGCCTTCCAGGCCACGCTCCAGGAGGCGGTGGATGCCGACCTGCTGCTGCATGTGGTGGACGCCGCCAACCCCGGCCATCCGGAGCAGATGGCGCAAGTGCAGCGCGTGCTGCAGGAAATCGGCGCCGGCGCCGTGCCGCAGATGCTGGTGTTCAACAAGATCGATCTGTTGCCCGAAGGGCAGCAGCCCCGCCACGAGAGCGACCTGTTCGAACTCGACGGCATGATGATGCCGCGCGTTTTCGTCAGCAGCCGTAGCGGCCAGGGCCTGGCCGAGCTCAGGCGCCAGCTGGCTGAGGTCGCCGGGCCGCGTCCTGCCGTAGCCGCGCCGGAAAGCCCCGAAATTCAGGACCATCCGGCCTGATTGGGCACAATCGGACGGCAACAACAATGAGATCCAGCGCATGAACTTCCAATTACGCAGCCTGCCGTGGGCCGGGCTGAAAGGCCGCGTCCGAGGCATGTTCAACCTGAACGATCCGCGCTGGGGGCGGGACGACGACAACGGCCAGAAGTCCGAGGGCGGACCGCCTAAGGGCCCGAACAAGGGTCCGCCTGACCTGGACGAACTGTGGCGCGACTTCAACCGCAAGCTCGGCGGCCTGTTCGGCGGCAAGGGCAAGCGTCCCGACAATAGCGGCGGCGGTTTCGGCGGCGGTGAAGGCGGCGGCGGCTTCCAGCCAAATATGCGCAACGCCGGCATCGGCGCTATCGTGGTGGCCGCGGTGGTGGCGCTGATCTGGCTGGGCACGGGCTTTTTCATCGTGCAGGAAGGCCAGCAGGCCGTGATCACGCAGTTCGGCAAGTACCACGGCACGGTGGAGGCCGGCTTCAACTGGCGCCTGCCCTTTCCGATCCAGCGCCACGAGACGGT
>JACMQP010000281.1 GCA_014376915.1 Ramlibacter sp. | reverse complement strand
CGCGCCCGCAGCGCATCGGTATCGGCCAGCGCTGCCGGGTCGAACGGCAGCGCATAGCCGCTGAAGCTGAAGTTGCGCTGCGTCCAGTCGCGGATGACCGGCAGCCCCGGGCCGAACGGCAGTTCCGGGACGTCCTCGGGATTGCCCACGAAGATGGCCCGGTCGCGAATCCAGGGGTAGCGCGCCACGTGCTCGATGTCGTCGGCATTGCGGTCGGCGCACAGGAAGGCTTCGCGCTCGTTACCGTCTTCCATCGGCAGGCAGCCCACGAAGTCGGTCAGGAAGACAAAGGGCTGCCGCTTCAGCTCGGGGTTCTCGTGGTAGTGGTAATCCACCTCCCAGGCCTCGTCCCCGATCACGATGTCGTAGTGCTCGGCTTCCAGCAGGTCGGCGAAGACCAGAAAATTGCGGGCCATCACTTCGTCCATCGTGCGCAGCGCAAAAAAGGCTTGCAGGTCATGCTCGCCGGCCATGGCCTCGAAGTGCTGGCTCTCGTTGGCAAGGCGCGCAGTGATCGGATGCACGCGCTCGCCCTCGCGCTCGAGATAGGTCGCCGCGGGATGCACCGTGAACCAGTCGATTTCCAGGTCCGGCTGCAGGGCGCGCATGGCGCGGGCGATGGCCAGGTCGCGCTGCACATGGCCCAGACCGATGGCGCTGGAGACGAACAGCGCCCGGCGCTTGCGGGCCATGGCGCGCACCCAGGTGGTGCGGGCCGCAGGCGCCCCGACAAAGTCGCGCACCGCGCGGGCGAAGGCCACCGGATCCCGCGCCGGCATCAGGTGACCGCCCGAGCCGATTGTGAGCAGCCGGGCGCCCGGCACCAACTCCGCGATGGTTTCCCCCTGGTTGTAGGGAACGCGCTGGTCGTTGTCGCCATGGATGACCAGTGTCGGGCAGCGGACGGCCTTGGCCTGCGGTCGCATGTCGTGGCCCAGCCAGCCCTGCAGCCCCATGGCGACAGTGGCGCCGTCGGTGGCCCAGGCGTGGCGCACGCCGTCCTCGTACGGCTTGGTCGAATGCGGTTCGTTGAAGACGATGCCGAAAAAGTCGTCGAGGTAGGCTGGCCAGTCGTCCCGCATTTGCTGCAGCGACTTCTGCGTGGCCTCGACGGCGGCGGGGCTGTCGATGCGGCGATGCGCCCAGCCGCCCGCGATGACCAGGTGCGACACCCGCGCCGGTTGCTCCGCGGCCAGACGCAGCGCCGTCATCGCGGTCGCCGAAATTCCGACGACAGCGACACGGTCAGCTTCCAGCCGGTCCAGCACCGCGACGAAGTCGCCGTAATAGGCATCGAAGCTGTAATCCTGCTGCGTGGCAGGCCGGTCCGAGCGGCCGTTGCCACGCAGGACCATCACGATCACGCGAAAGTGCTGCGACAGGTAGGGCACCACGCCCTTGAGCATGTGCGAGTTGGCGATCTGGAAGATCGGCGCGAAAGCCAGCCAGGACCCGCAGTCCCCGTATTGCGCATACCAGGACCGCACGCCACCGCGTTCGACGAATCCCTCGCGATGGGGCGTCATTGTTTCGTACGGATAGGGCTCGGGCAGGCTGCCTGGCGCGGGCAGCGGCCCGACAGTCGTCGCCAGCCTGTGCGGGATTGGGGGCGTGGGATTGCTCATCATTTCCTCCTGCGTGTTGGGCCGCCGGCGGCCCGGGTCTTGACGTGGCGCAGCAGCGTTGCCACCGCATCGAGCGCTTCGCGCTGGTGGCCTTGCGCTTCGTCCACGCCCAGGGCCATGCTGGCTTCCATGCCCATCCAGAACCAGCCGATCCAGGACGAGATGGCGCGTGCGGAAACCGGCAGTTCCAGGCCGGAGTCGCGGATGAACTCTTCGACGGCGGTCTCCACCAGCCCGTGCCAGGCCAGCAGTCGCGGCATGAACTCGCGCCGCAGCGCGATGTCGTGGAAGCTGGCCCCCATCAACTCCATCAGCAGCTTCACGAATCCGGAGCGCAGGTCTTCCTCGTAGAAATCGCAGGCCTGCTGCCACTTCTGCTCGGCGCTGGCGCTGTTGCGGTACATGCGTGTCTGGCGCTCCAGCAAACGGGAATTGGCGTCATCCAGAACCGCCAGCACCAGTTGCTGCTTGCCGTGAAAGTGATAGCCGATGAGAGCGTGGTTGACGCCGGCGTCGCGAGCGATGTCCCGCACATTGAGGTTGGCGTACCCCTGCTCGATCAGGCGCCTCCTTGCGGCCTCGAGGATCAGGCCCCGCGTCGCTGCCCCGTCGGAGCGGCCCGGCTTCGGTGCGGCCTTGCGGCGCGCCAACGACGGCTTAGATTGAACGAACGGTTTAACCACTTGTTCAATCTATCGGCATCCCGGCGGCCTGTCAAGCGTCGCCGGGCGACGGCGCAGGGAGTCAGATCAATGAGTCTCCCCGCCCAGCAGCGCGCTCATTCCGGCTTCCAGCGATTCCATCCGGTCGGCGAGTTGCGGCGCCGACTGCTTGGACAGCTTCATGTACTGGCGGAAGGTGGCGAGCAGGGCGGTGCGCTCGGGGTTGTGCAGCAGCACGGTGGCGAGGGCGGCCTGCATGACGTGGATCTGCGCCGTGAGGGCAAGCTGGTTGTCCATCAGCCCGGCGATGTTCTGACTGTGCAGTTCGAGCGTTTCCTGGAGTTTGTCGGAGTCCATGGGGGAGCCTTGGTGGTTCGGTCTCCCACTGTAGCGGCAACGCGGGGCCGCGGACCTGGTCAGGCCGGCAGCGGGACGGCGACGGCGTGGCGCTGCAACCGCGCCATCAGCACGGTGGTTGCGAAGATCAGGCCGGCGATCACCAGCGATGCGCTGATGCGCCCGAGCGCCAGTCCGCCAAGAGCGTGCGCTTCGGTCAGCGTGTCGCCCAGCATGGCGCCCAGCGGCCGGGTCAGGACACAAGCGGACCAGAACAGCAAGGCGGGCGACCAGGCGCGCCGCACATGCAGCGCTGCCACCAGCGCCAGGAGCGCCGCGAACACCAGCGCTCCCCCGACGAACCCGGTGCCGTCGGCGACCCAATCCGCCAGCGCCGTGCCCAGCGTGCTGGTCAGCAAAATGGTGGTCCAGTAGAAGAGTTCTTCCGGTGTCGTACGGATGTTGTCGACGGCGATGCGGCCGATCGCCCAACGCCAGTTCACCAGCACCAGCGCTAGCGCCGTGGCCAGCAGCAGCGCGGTCCGCACGTAGCCGAGGCCGACGGTGAGGTCGAGGTAGTCGGCGATGGTGGTGCCGGCCATGGTGCTGGCCGCCATCAGGCTCCAGTAGGCTAGCGGCCGGTAGCGGACGTTGCGCAGTTGCGCCGTGAGCGCCAGCGCAAACAGCGCCAGGAACACCAGGCTGGCGGTCGCGTAGCCCACAGCCAACGTCCGCGAGACGGCGTCGCCCGCGGTTTCGCCCATGGTGGTGGCGAAGATGTTCGCCACCCAGAACACCAGCAGCGCCTGGGGCACCTTGCTGGCGCGCGGCGCGCGGCCGGCGACCAGCGCCGGCATCGCGTGCACTGCCCAGGCGATGCTCCAGCACAGGAAAGCGGTCCACAGGGTGTGGCTGGTGAAGTGCGCGCCGCGCAACTGCTGCGACAGCCCCAGCACGGTTCCCGCGACCAGCGCCCCGGCCAGCCAGCGCCGGGCCAGCGCCGGCGCCGTCCGGCGCCAGGCAAAGAAGCCGGAGACGAACGCGAAGCCTGCAGTGGCATGGCCGGCCGGAAAGCAGTGGCCGGCGCCGCCATCGAGCACGCCCCAGGCCCAGTGCGACACGTGGACGGCGGTGCCGCCGAACTCCGCGAGGTCCCAGGGACAGCTGGTGCGGCTGGCGAGCTTGAGCAGGTCCACCACCAGCAGCGCCAGCCAGGTGCTGCCGGCCCATCGCAGCCGGGCGCCGGCGTCCAGTTTTTGTTGCCCCAGCGTCGGCCACCAGACGCCGAGCGTGATCCAGACCACCAGCAGCCACGACAGCGGCAGCACGCCCTGGTGCAGCACCTTCGTCAACAGCCAGTGGTTCTGCAGCGCAAAGCCGTGCGGACCGGCCAGCAGCCGCGCGGCGGGCAGGTCGAGGCCGCCGGCGTCCCAGCCGGCCAGCAGCAGCAGGGCGGCCAGCGTCCACAGGGTGAGTCGGCGGTTGGAAGCGGACAGGGGGAATTGCATCAATGCTCTTGCAGCCGATGGTAGGGGCTCAGGCTGAAGCAAACCTGACCTTCGCGCCGGGCGGCGCGGTCTTGGGCCGGTAGTCGCAGTACTGGATCACCGCGCATTCCCAGCAGCGGGGCGTGCGGGCCACGCACACATAACGGCCGTGCAGGATCAGCCAGTGGTGGGCGTCGGCGAGGTACTCCTTTGGCACCCGCTTCATCAGCCCCATCTCCACCTGGTACGGGTCCTTGCCGGGCGCCAGGCCAGTGCGGTTGGAGACGCGGAAGATGTGGGTGTCCACCGCCATCGTCTCCTGGCCGAAGGCCACGTTCAGCACCACGTTGGCGGTCTTTCGGCCGACGCCGGGCAGTTGCTCCAGTTCTTCCCGCGTGCGCGGCACCTCGCCGCCGTGCTGCTCCACCAGGATCGCGCAGGCCTGGACCAGGTGCCTGGCCTTCGTGCGGTACAGCCCGATGGTCTTGATGTAACTCTCCAGGCCCTCGACGCCGAGGTCCAGGATGGCCTGCGGCGTGTTGGCCACCGGGAACAACCTGCGGGTGGCCTTGTTGACGCCGACGTCGGTGGCCTGCGCCGACAGCAGCACTGCCGCCAGCAACTCGAACACGCTGGTGAATTCCAGCTCCGTGGCCGGCATCGGGTTGGCCGCGCGCAGAGTGGCGAAGAACGGCTCGATGAATTCTTTTTTCATTGTTGGCAAAGGGATGACAGGCAGTCTATCCCTGCAGCCTTGCCTTGAACTCCCGCACCACGGCGCCGACCAGCGCCGCGTGCGGCGATTCGCGGGCCTGCACCAGCGCGATTTGCCGGGCCTCGGCTTGTGCAATCTCCACCAGCCACAGCCGCGCGTCGCCCTGCCAGCGGCTGTCGTGCAGCTGCGGCAGGATGGCCACGCCCAGGCCGGAGCGCACCAGCTCCACGATGCTCTCGATCGCGTTCAATTCCAGGAATTCCTGCGGCCGGGCCCGCAGCTTCTTCAACGTCCGCTCCACCAGCTGGCCGGTGTGCTGGCTGCGGTCGAAGCGGATGAAGGGATGGCGCTGCAGCAGGCTGCGCGGCGGAGCGTGCTCCATGCTGCGGCCGGCCAGCAGCACCATGGGTTCGGCGTAGAGGGTCGTCCAGGCGAGGGCCGGGCGGGCCGGTCCGGGTTCGCGGACGGCGATGGCCGCGTCCAGCGCGCCGGTCTCCACGTCGGCCAGCAGGTCGATCGACTTGGCCGACGAGACGTGCAGTTCCAGCCCCGGGTGACGCGCCTTGAGCGCCAGCGTCGCCTGGATCAGCGGCCGCACCGCCGAGACCACGGCGCCCAGGTGCACGGTGCCGGCCATCGGCTCGTCCGAGGGCGAGCTCGCCAGCATCTGGTCGTACATCGCCACCAGCTTGCGCACGGCCGGCAGCAGCTCGCGTCCGGCGTCGGTGAGCGCCATCGACTTGCCCTGGCGTTCGAACAGCTGGCGGCGCAGGTCCGCCTCCAGGGTGCGCATCTGCAGGCCGACGGCTGCCTGCGTCAGCGCGACGCGCGGCGCGGCGGCGGCGAACGAGCCCTCGGTGGCGACGGCGATGAAGGTGCGCAACAGGCGGATGCTGCTCACGGCATGCTCCGGGTAAAGGAAAGCTTGAGTGTAAGTAAAGCAATCCTGGCTTTTACTTTTGCTGGGGACTTTCGATAATTGGGTTTCATCCGCGAGGAACCGCATGAAATTCGACTTCAACAATCCCTACCCGACCACCCGCATTCCGGTGCTGGCGCGCAACGTCGTCTCGACCTCGCATCCGCTGGCGGCGCAGGCCGGGCTCCGGATGATGTGGAAGGGCGGCAACGCGGTGGACGGCGCGATCGCCGCGGCGGCCGCGATGACAATCTGCGAACCGGTCAGCAACGGCCTGGGCAGCGACGCCTTCGCCATCCTGTGGGACGGCAAGGAGCTGCATGGGCTCAATTCGTCGGGCCCGGCGCCGGCGACCTGGACACCGGAATACTTTCGCAAGAAGTACGGCAACGACGCGAAAAAGCCGCCGGTGCGCGGTTTCGACGCCGTCACGGTGCCAGGTGCGGTCGGCAGCTGGATGGCGCTCTCCAAGCGCTTCGGCAAGCTGCCTTTCGCCGACCTGCTGGAGCCGGCGATCGAGATCGCCGAGCGCGGCTACCTGCTGCCGGTGGTGGTGCAGCAGAAATGGGCCGACGCCACGCCGGAAATGAGCAAGCTGCCCGGCTGGGCCGAGAGCTTCCTGCCCTGGGGCCGCGCGCCGCAGGTCGGCGAGTTGTTCCAGTTCAAGGCCGCTGCGCGGGCGCTGCGCGCCATCGCCCAGAGCAGGGGCGAGGCTTTTTACGGCGGCGACATCGCGCAGGCGGTGGAGCGGTTCTCCGCGGCCAACGGCGGCAGCATCACCGCCCGCGACTTCGCCGACTTCAAGCCGGAGTGGGTCAAGCCGATCGGCCGCGACTACCGCGGCTACACGCTGCACGAGATTCCGCCCAATGGGCAGGGCATCGCGGCGCTGATCGCGCTGGGCATCCTGGAGAAGTTCGACCTCGCCGGGATGCCGGTGGACGGCCCCGACGCGCAGCACCTGCAGATCGAAGCGATGAAGCTGGCCTTTGCCGACACCTACAAATACGTCGCTGAGCGCGGCGCGATGGAAGTGACGCCCGAGCAGATGCTGGACGACGGCTACCTGGCCTCGCGCGCGAAGCTGATCGACATGAAGAAGGCGCAGGACTTCGGCGCCGGCAACCCGGTCAAGGGCGGCACCATCTACCTGACGGCGGCCGACGAGAACGGGATGATGATCAGCTTCATCCAGAGCAACTACATGGGCTTCGGCTCGGGCTGCGTGGAACCGACGTTCGGCATCAGCCTGCAGAACCGCGGCTACGGCTTCAGCCTGGAGCCGGGCGCCAACCAGGTGGCGCCGGGCAAGCGACCGTTCCACACCATCATTCCCGCCTTTTTGACCCAGGGCGGCCAGCCGGTCATGAGCTTCGGCGTAATGGGCGGCAACATGCAGCCGCAGGGCCACATGCAGACCCTGGTGCGGATGCTGGACTACGGCCAGAGCCCGCAGGCCGCCTGCGACGCACCGCGCTGGCGCTTCAATGCCGGCCTGGCGCTGAACGTCGAACGGCAGATGGACCCGGCCACGGTGCTGGAGCTCACGGCGCGCGGCCACCGGCTGGAAGTGATCAACGACAGCTACCAGGACTTCGGCGCCGGCCAGTTCATCTGGCGGGCCGGCAATCCGAAGGTGGAGGGCTACATCGCCGCCAGCGATTCGCGCCGCGACGGCCTGGCCGCCGGCTTCTGACCGGCGGCGGGGCGGTAGCCGCGGTCCGTTAAGGATTCTTCGCATTGCCAGCCGGCCGGCAAGCGCCTTTAATGGACGCTTCGTTGTGCAGTCCACGGAGCATCCATGAAGTTCAGGTATTTCGCGCTTTTGGCCACGCTGGCCGGCGCAGGCGTGGCGCAGGCCCAGGGCGACAAGTGGGTCATCGGCCAGTCTGCCCCGCTGACGGGCGGCAACGCCAAGTTCGGTCAGGACATCCACGACGGCGCCAACGCCTGGTTCACCCAGGTCAACAACAAGGGCGGCGTGCAGGGCAAGGCGATCGAGCTGCTGTCCATGGACGACAAGAACGACCGCAAAACGGCCGGCGCCAACGCCGGCGTGCTGCTGGAAAACAGGGACGTGCTGGCCTTGTACGGCTTTGCCTCCGCCACCCTCAGCCTCGATGCCTTGCCGCAGGCCGAAAAGAAGGGCGTGGCCTTTTTTGCCCCGTTCTCGGGCGCCAACCCGGTCCGCACCAACAGCCCGGTGCTGTTCACCGTCCGCGCCTCCTATGGCGAGGAAATGGAGAAGATGCTCAATTTCTGGACCAGCCTGGGGCTGACCCGTGTCACCGTCATCCACTACGACGACGAGGTCGGCAAGCAGAACCTGGACGTGGTGACCGACTACCTCAAGAAGATCAACCTGGCGCCCAAGGCCCTGGCGATCAAGCGCAACGCGCAGATCACCAAGGCAGACGTGCAGGCGCTGCTGGCGCAGACCCCGCAGTTCCTGCTGAACACAGCGCTGTCGGGCGCTGCGGCGCAGATCCAGAAGGAGCTGATCGGCATGGGCCGGATGATCCCCACGTCCAGCCTGTCGTTCGTGGGCGCCGACCAGTACATCGCCGCCGCCGGACCGGCCAGTGCCGGCGTGTCGATCGCGCAGGTGGTGCCCAGCCCGACGTCGCCGATCCCGGCGGTACGCGAATGCGCCCAGGCGCTGGAAGCGTCGGGCGTCAAGACGCAGATGAACACCACGCACCTGGAAGCGTGCTTCGGTGCCAAGGTGCTGGTCGAGGGTATCCGCCGCGCCAAGAAGCCGGTCACGCGGCAAAGCGTGCTGGAGTCGCTGGCTAACCTGGGCAGCTACGACCTGGGCGGCTACAAGATCACCTTCGGCAACGGCATGCAGCATGGCAGCAAGTTCGTCGAGCTCGCCATGGTGACGCGCGAGGGAAAGCTCAGCACGCGCTGAGCTGGCGGTTGGAAGCAGTCGGGGCCGGCATGCGCACCGTCCTCGGCCTGGTGGCCTTCATCGCGGTGTTGTATTGAGCCGTTTGCGCGGCACTGTTCTTCTTGCAAGGCGGCAATGTGCCAGTCTCGGCCCCGCCCCCGAGGCTAGGCGACGCGCCATGTCGTGCAGTTCCTCGCGCTTGCCCGGCGCGTCCATGCAGAACAGCACAAAGGGTGCGGTCCATGCTTCTGGGGATGGACGAAGAAGCTGTTCATGGCGCCGTGGCGGGTCGGATATTCAGATGTTGTTCGATCATTGGTGGACATCCGTGAAAACCGCATGGTAAGCACGAGCTACGTCGCGGCCGGTCCCGGCACGAACACATCGCTGAAGAAATGCCTGGAGTCGAGGCCGCTTTCGTCGACGCAGGCCTTCTTCACCGCCGCCACCATCGCCGGCCCGCCGCAACAGTAGACCTCGTGGCCGGCCAGGGATGGGCAGCGGGCGCGCACGGCGTCGTCGACCCGACCCTGGAATCCGCCCAGCGCCTGCGCGTCCGCCGCGTCTTCGACCGCGGCGATGAAGGTGAAGCCGGGCAGCAGCTTCTGCCAGCGTTCGACGGCGCTCATCAGGTACAGGCCGCTGCGGCTTCGGCCGCCCCAGACCAGCGTGACGGGCCGCTGGACGCCTTTCCTGACCAAGTCGTCCAGCAGGGACTTCACCGGCGCGAACCCCGTCCCGCCGACGACGCACAGCATCGGTGCCGTCGTCTCTTCCTTCAACTCGAAGTTGCCGAACGGCAGCTCCACCTCCAGCAGGTCGCCGGCCTTGAGCGTCGGGACGATCTGGGTGAACTGGCCGCCCGCCACGTGCCGGATGTGCAGCTGCAGCGTGTCGTTTTCATGCGGCGGGTTGGCCATCGAATACGAGCGCCTGCTGCCATCGGGCAGCGTCACCTGCAGGTACTGGCCGGCCTTGAATTTCACGCGCTGGCCGACCGGAAGCCGCAGTTGCAGCAGGCTGACGTCGTCGGCCACGAGCGTGTTGCGAAACACCCTGACCGTGAGCTGCTTGCGCGCCGACGGGTCGAACCGGTGCCAGGCGGTGGGCACGATCTCCAGGTCGCTTTGCGGCAGGCATTGGCAATAGAGCACCTGGCCCGACGGCGCGACATCGTTCGGCGGGCACTGCACCGAGCCAGCGGAAATCCCGCCGACGCAGTTGCCACAAACGCCCTTGCGGCAGGAGTAGGGCATCTCGATGCCGGCCTTCAGGCCCGCGTCGAGAATGTTCTGTCCCGGCTCGCAGGAAAAACGCTGGTCGCTGCCGGCAATGCGGATGTCGTAGGCCATTGAGAAAGGAATCCGGGGAAAGAGAAGTCAGGAAATTCCGGCCACCAGCCGCAAGCTGCGCAGCAGCGCGTCGGGTCGTGCCGTGCCCTTGCCGGCGATGTCCATCGCGCTGCCATGGCCGGTACTGGCCAGCAACACCTTGCCCCCGATGGAAACGGCGGTGGCCGCCTGGGGGGCGAGCAGCTTGACCGGGATGTGGCCCTGGTCGTGCAGCATCGCGACATAGAGGTCGTGCCGGCGGTCGGCCAGCAGCGTGTCGGCGCCGGCCGGGCCGTCGACAGGGATGCCCAGTTCGTGCAGCCGCAGCGCGGCCGGCACCACCCGCTCCTCGTCTTCGGGGCCGAACAGCCCTCCCTCCGAGGCGTGCGGGTTGATGCCGAACAACGCCACCTTCGGCTGCTCCACGCCCAGCATCGCGCACGCGCGCACGCCGGCCTGCGTCGCCGCCACGATCAGCGCCGGCGTGATCCGCGCGAGCGCCGTCGCCACGCTTTCGTGCAAGGTCACGTGCACGATGCGCAGCCCGCCGCCCACCAGCAGCAGGAACACGCTGTGTTCGTCCTGGCCGCAGAGCCGCGCCACCAGCGACGGATAGCCGCTGAAGGGGATTCCGGCCTGGTGGATCGCCGTCTCGTGGTGCGGGCCCGCCACCACCGCGTCGAACTCGCCGGCCTGGCAGGCGAGGATCGCCGCGGTGGCGGATGCGACCGCGCTGGCGCCGGCCTGCGCGTTCACCTCGCCGGGCACAGCAGCCGCCGAGGGCAACTCGCCGACGGGACGCAGATCAAGCTTCGACAGCAGTTGCTCCAGCCCGATGGCTTGCGCCGTGCGTCGCAGCACCTCGGGCGGGCCGAACACCGTGGCCTGCAGCCTGTCATCGCCATGCAGCGCACCGAGCGCCCGCAGCACGATCTCGGGGCCGATCCCGTTCGGGTCGCCGGTGGAGAGCGCGATCCTCCTCATGGCGCCATCACAGCGGCAGCGCCATCAGCGTGTCGGTCACCGTGCTGTCGCAGATGGCGATCCGTTCGGCCAGCAGCAGCCTGCCGCCTTCGATGACGAAGCGGTCCTTGTACTCGCCGGTGGCGAACAGCATGCTTTCGCCGGTGGCCATGATCCGCACCACCATGAACGGCGTGCGGGCGATGGAGCCGTCGTGGGTGGCCTCGTCGATCAACGGGATCCCGAGCAGGTGGCGGTAGCGATGACACTCGTAGATGTTGGCCTGGCGCAGGGCGGCGATGCGGTCTTCCAGCATGGCGCGCGAATCGGCATAGACGATGCCGGCCGGCAGGCCGTCGCGCTCGTTCTCTACGTTGGTGATCCGGTAAAGGCAGTCTTCGGTGAAGAAGGCCGGCCACTGTTCCAGCGCATCGCTGTCGATGGCGTTGGCGTAGGCGGAGTTGAAGGCGCAAAGTTGCAGCAGGTCGATCATGGTGTTTGCCTCATTCGCCCATGTGGGCGCGGTACGCCTTCCAGAAGCCGCGCACCGAGGCTTCGGTGGCCCGGCCTTCGCTGGACGCGGCGCCTTCGCCACCCATCTCCACCACCGCTTCCATGCCGCGCGCGCCGGCGATGCCGCGCTGCACGAAGCCGCCGACGGCGCCGTCCTCCATCGAGATGAAGCCGGCCGGCCCCACCAGGTTCAACTGCTT
>JACMQP010000280.1 GCA_014376915.1 Ramlibacter sp. | reverse complement strand
ACTAGGCTTTTCTCTCATGCAAACCAACCTCTCGCCCGAGTTCAAGGACACGCCCGAAGGCCGCGAGGCCGAGGCCATCCTGCGCAAGTGCGTGCACTGCGGCTTCTGCACCGCCACCTGCCCCACCTACCAGTTGCTGGGCGACGAGCTCGATGGGCCGCGCGGCCGCATCTATCTGATCAAGCAGATGCTCGAGGGCCAGCAGCCGACGCGCAAGACGCAGTTGCACCTGGACCGGTGCCTGAGCTGCCGCAACTGCGAAAGCACCTGCCCGAGCGGCGTGCAGTACGGCGCGCTGGTCGACATCGGTCGCGGCATCATGGAACGCAAGGTCGAGCGCGGCGCGGGCTCGAAGGCACTGCGCTGGGTGTTGAAGGAAGGTCTGACATCGCCGCTATTCGCGCCGATGATGAAACTGGGGCAGGCGATGCGCCCGCTGCTGCCGGACGCTCTCAAGGACAAGGTGCCGGCAAAGCAGGACGCCGGCCGCTGGCCGACCCGCCAGCACGTGCGCAAGGTGATGATGCTGGCCGGCTGCGTGCAGCCGTCGATGATGCCCAACGTCAACAGCGCGACTGCGAGGGTGCTGGACGCCGCCGGCATCCAGGCCGTCGTGGCGCCTGAGGCCGGCTGCTGCGGCGCCCTCAAGCTCCACCTGAACGACCAGGCCGGCGGCCTGGACCACATGCGCAACAACATCGACGCCTGGTGGCCGCAGGTCGAGCGCGGCGACGTCGAAGCCATCGTGATGAATGCTTCGGGCTGCGGCGTGACGGTGCGCGAATACGGCCATCACTTGCGGCACGACCCGGCCTATGTCGGGAAGGCGCGCCGCATCAGCGAGCTGACGCGCGATTTGAGCGAGCTGTTGCCGGAGATCGTCACCGCGCTGCGCGGCAAGGTGAAACCTTCCGCGGGCCTGCTGGCTTTCCATCCGCCGTGTACCCTGCAGCACGGCCAGCAACTGCGCGGCGGCGTCGAGCGCTGGCTGGGCGAGCTGGGCTTCAACGTGCGCGTGGCGCCGAGCGAATCGCACTTGTGCTGCGGCTCGGCCGGCACTTATTCGGTCCTGCACCCCCGCATCGCCAAGCAGTTGCGCGATCGCAAGCTGGGCAACCTCGGCGAGCTTGAACCCACGGCGATCATCTCGGCCAACGTCGGCTGCATCACGCATCTGCAAAGCGGCACGGCGACGCCGGTGAAGCACTGGGTCGAGGTGCTGGACGCGGCGATCCAGGCTTAGCCGGCCGTGCCCAGGGCGTCGGTGTAGCGCCGGCTGAACGGCACCTGCGAGCCGTTGCAGCTGGGACCGTGCTGGAGCCGCTGCTGATCGGGAAGGAGCTGGGGTGCTGGGGCGTCACCGCCTTCGCGCGCCATACCGACTGGCTGCGGCCGCTGCTCGGCCTCAAGCGGCGGAATGCAGGGATCAACCCTTGTAGATCCCGCACGCCACCACCATGTCGCCCGCAAGCTGGAAGTACGACGACTTCGTGAGCACTTCGTTGGTCACCGGGTGCGCCCACTTGTAGTCCAGCCAGCCCTGGCCCTGGGCCCTCGCGGCGCGAACCATGTCCTGCACGAACAGCTTGCCGTCGACGTCCTTGTTCCTGGCGCCGAGGCCGAGCGTGCGGGGGTTGTTACCGTGACCGACGAAGTTTGCGCTCTCCGTGTCGATCACCATCAGGTACAGGTCGCGATCGACGAAGCGGCCCTTGCCGAGCTTGTTGACGTCGGCGATCAACGCGTCGCGGCCGTGGTCGCGGGTGAATTCGCAGCCGCGCCGCGCCATCGCCATCGCCTCGTCGGCCGTGCCATGTTCCCGCTCGCCGAGGTCGAAGCCGGCGACGGCCTTCATCAGCGCGACGGCCTGTTCGTTGAGGGTGAGGGAGCTCCTGGCCGCATCCTTCACCAGCTTCGCGTTGCCGTGGGTCGCGCGTTCCATCTTCGCGATCGACTGGTTGATCATTTCGATGCCGCTGCTTTGCTCGCGGCTCGCCACGTTGATCTGGCCGATCAGCTCCGCCACCTGCCGGACCGCAGCGACGATTTCCGTCATCGACTGGCCCGCGTCGTCCACCAGCCGGCCGCCCGTGTTCACCTGGTCGACCGAGGCGCCGATCAGGTCCTTGATCTCCCTGGCCGCCGCCGCGCAGCGCTGGGCCAGGCTGCGGACCTCGCTCGCCACCACCGCGAAGCCGCGGCCCTGCTCGCCGGCCCGGGCCGCTTCCACCGCCGCATTCAGCGCCAGGATGTTGGTCTGGAAGGCGATGCTGTCGATCACGCCGATGATGTCCACGATGCTGTGCGAGCTGGCGCGAATGGATCCCATCGTCTGCACCACCTCGCCCATGACGGCGCCGCCCTGGGCGGCACGGTCGGCCGCAGCCAGCACCAGGGCGTCGGCCTGCTGCGCGTTGTGTGCGTTTTGCCGCACGGCCGCGGTCAGCTGCTCCATCGACGCCGCCGTGCCCTGCAGCGAATCGACCTGGGAGTCGGTGCGCACCGACAGCGCGTCGTTATCGCGGCTGATCTGGGACGAGGTGGCCGCCACCGTGGTCGTGCCCGTGCGCACCTGGCTGACGGCGCCGAAGAGCCGTTCATGCAGTCGCTGCAATGCTTCCATCAGCTGGCCGGCTTCGCGGTCGGCGCTCGCCTCCACCGTGCGCGTCAGGTCCCCGGCACTCATGCGCAGCGCGGCTGCCAGGGCCGCGCGGACCGGCGCCGCGGCGCGGCGCAGCAACCAGCTCCCGGCCAGCGCGGCGGCGACGATCCCGCCGATCCCGATGGCGACCAGTGCCGATCGGACATTGCCTTGCGTGTGGAGCGCGCCCAGCCACGTGGCGGCCACCAACAGCACCAGCAACGGGGCAAAAGCCAGGCTCACGCAAGCGCCGAGCCCAAGCCGGAAGGAGCGCGGCGGCGCAGGTGGCACCGTCACCGTTGGCGGCAAGGGGACGGCGGGCAGGCTGCGGGCCTTCATGTCCGCACGCCCCAGGGCGGTGGATTCGCGTTCTGACCCATCGACGTCTCCTGTTCTGCGGTGCAGAATGCACCGACACTCTATTTGCAACAAATTGTCTACCTGCCAGCTCGGCTGTCAAGGCACAAACCCGCGCACTGATCGAGAAACGACAGTTCCACCATGCAGAACCAGCGCAAGAGCACGCCCCCGGTGGCGTCGGTCAGCGGCACGGCCGGAACGAAGGAGGACCGCCACTTCGTCACGGCCCTGGCCCGGGGCCTGGACGTGTTGAGCGTCTTCCGTCCGCTGGACCGCGTGCTCGGCAACCAGGAACTGGCCCGGCGCAGCGGTTTGCCGAAGTCGACGGTGTCGCGCCTGACTTACACGCTCACCAAACTCGGCTATCTGGAACCGGCGCCGGACGGCTGCGGCGGCGCCGGTTACCGGCTCGGCAGCCGGGTGCTGGCATTGGGAAGCACGCTGCTTCAGCGGCTCGACGTCCGGGCGCTGGCGCGGCCGCTGATGCAGGAACTCGCCGACCAGTCGCGCACGATGGTGGCGCTCGGCACGCCGGACCGGAAGTCGATGATCTATATCGAAACCTGCCGCAGCCAGGCGACCGTCACTCTCAGGCTCAACGTCGGTTCACGCATCCCGATGGCGACCACGGCGATGGGGCGGGCCTATCTGGCGATCTGCAGCGAAGGCGAGCGCACCGCCTTGATGGAACGCTTCCGGGACGGCGACCCGTTGCGCTGGCCGCTCGTCGAGCAAGGGATCCTGGGTGCGCTGGAAACGCACGGGCGCCATGGCTGTTGCACGTCCTTCACTGAGTGGCAGAGCGACGTGAATGCCGTCGCGGTGGCGTTCCGGGTTGCCGGCCAGCCGCCGTTGGCGATCAGCTGCGGCGGCCTCGCGTGCAGCTCCGCCACGGATTACTTGATGGACACGGTGCGCCCGCGCATGCTTCGGTTGGTGGAGCGCCTGGTACGGCTGGGCTCCAGCGCGCCGGACGCTCCCGTTCAGCCGGCCAGGGCCGCCTCGATGTCGGCCTTGAGCGATTCGGGCTTGTCCAGGGGCGCGTAGCGCTTGATCACCTGGCCGTGCCGGCCGACCAGGAACTTGGTGAAGTTCCACTTGATCGCCTTGCTGCCAAGCAGGCCAGGGGCCTCGGTGCGCAGCCACGCGAACAGCGGGTCGGCGGCCGGTCCGTTGACGTCCACCTTGGCCATCATCGGGAAGCTGACGCCGTAATT
>JACMQP010000279.1 GCA_014376915.1 Ramlibacter sp. | reverse complement strand
GGTCTTGAGCTCGTGCAGCTCGGCCTTGAGCTTCTCGGCGCCGCGTTTGGTAATGGGGATGGTGGCCACGTGTCGTGCTCCGTCGTTCTGTGGGGACAAAAAGGAAACCGCCGAGCGTTGCCGTCCGGCGGTGTCTGTTGCAACGGATTATCCGCTATTGCGCTGACTGGCTCAAGCGGCGACGGCCTTGAGCTGGGCGTGCAGCTCCTGCAGCGAAATCACGCTCAGGTTGTCCATGTGCTTCATGCCTTCCACCGCGGCTTCGGCGCCGAAGATGGTGGTGAACGTGGTCACGCGGGCCAGCAGCGCCGAGGTGCGGATCTGGCGCGAATCGGTGATCGCATTGCGTCGTTCCTCGACCGTGTTGATGACAAGGGCGATCTCTTTGTTCTTGATCATGTCGACGATGTGCGGCCTGCCTTCGGTGACCTTGTTGACCATCACGCAGGCGATGCCGGCAGCCGAGATCGCCGCGGCCGTGCCCTTGGTCGCCACCAGATCGAAGCCCATGGCGGCCAGCTGCCGGGCGACCTCGATCGCGCGCGGCTTGTCGTTGTTCTTGACGCTCAGGAACACCTTCTTCACCGCGTCGGTCGGGCGCGGCAGCCTGGTGCCGGCGCCGATCTGGCTCTTGACGAAGGCTTCGCCGAAGGTCTTGCCCACGCCCATCACCTCGCCGGTGGATTTCATCTCCGGGCCGAGGATGGTGTCCACACCCGGGAACTTGACAAAGGGGAACACCGCTTCCTTGACGCTAAAGTAAGGCGGGTTCACTTCCTTCGTGACGCCCTGCGACGCCAGGCTCTGGCCGACCATGCAGCGGGCCGCAACCTTGGCCAGCTGAACGCCGGTCGCCTTCGAGACGTAGGGCACGGTCCGCGATGCCCGGGGGTTCACCTCCAGCACGAAAATCACGTCCTGGCCGTCCTTTTCCTGGATCGCGAACTGCACGTTCATGAGGCCCACCACCTTCAGGCCCCTGGCCATGGCGGCCGTCTGGCGCTTCATCTCGTCGATGGTGTCCCTGGTCAGCGAGTACGGCGGCAGCGAACAGGCCGAATCGCCCGAGTGCACACCCGCCTGCTCGATATGCTCCATCACACCGCCGATAAAGGTGGCTTGCCCGTCGGAGATGCAGTCGACATCGCATTCGACGGCGTCGTTCAGGAACCGGTCCAGCAGCACCGGTGAGTCGTTGGAGACCTTGACGGCCTCGCGCATGTAACGCTCGAGGTCGCGCTGTTCGTGGACGATTTCCATGGCCCGGCCGCCCAGCACATAGCTCGGACGGACCACCAGCGGATAACCCAGGGCTGCCGCCTTCTCCAGCGCCTCAGGCTCGGTGCGAGCCGTCGCGTTCGGCGGCTGGCGCAGGCCCAGTTCGTGCAGCAGCTGCTGGAAGCGTTCACGGTCTTCCGCGGCGTCGATCATGTCCGGCGAGGTGCCGATGATGGGAACGCCTTCGGCTTCGAGATCCAGCGCCAGTTTCAACGGCGTCTGGCCGCCGTACTGGACGATCACGCCCAGTGGCTTTTCCTTGTCGACGATTTCCAGCACGTCTTCGAGCGTCACCGGTTCGAAATACAGGCGGTCGCTGGTGTCGTAGTCGGTCGACACGGTCTCGGGATTGCAGTTGACCATGATGGTCTCGTAGCCGTCCTCCCGCAACGCGAGTGCCGCATGGACGCAGCAATAGTCGAACTCGATGCCCTGACCGATCCGGTTCGGGCCGCCGCCCAGCACCATGATCTTCCTGGCGTTGGTCGGCTCGGCTTCGCATTCGGCCACACCCCCGTAGGTGGCGGCCTCGTAGGTCGAATACATGTAGGCAGTGTTGGTCGAGAATTCGGCGGCGCAGGTGTCCACCCGCTTGTAGACCGGACGCACGCCCAGGGCGCGGCGCTTCTCGCGGATCACCTTGTCGGTGGTCTTCAACTGCCTCGCCAGGCGCCGGTCGGAGAAACCCTTCTTCTTGAGCAGCAGGAGGGTTGCCTTGTCGACCTGGTCCAGTGTCATCGCTTCGAGCTCGAGTTCGATCTTCACGATCTCCTCGATCTGCACCAGGAACCACTTGTCGATCTTGGTGAGGTCATAAACCTCGTCGACCGACAGGCCCATCGCGAAGGCATCGCCGACATACCAGATCCGCTCGGGACCGGGCGCGCCCAGTTCCTTTTCCAGCACCTCGCGGTCCTGGGTTTTCTCGTTCAGGCCGTCGACGCCGACTTCCAGTCCGCGCAGGGCTTTCTGGAACGATTCCTGGAAGGTGCGGCCCATCGCCATCACCTCGCCCACCGACTTCATCTGGGTGGTCAGGCGGGAATCGGCCTGCGGGAATTTCTCGAAGGCGAAGCGCGGGATCTTGGTCACCACGTAGTCGATGCTGGGCTCGAAGCTGGCCGGGGTGGCGCCGCCGGTGATGTCGTTGCGCAGTTCGTCCAGCGTATAGCCCACTGCCAGCTTGGCCGCGACCTTGGCGATCGGGAATCCCGTTGCTTTCGACGCCAATGCGGACGAACGCGACACGCGCGGATTCATCTCGATCACGACCATCCGGCCGTCTTGCGGATTGATCGAGAACTGCACGTTCGAGCCGCCGGTGTCCACGCCGATCTCGCGCAGCACCGCGATCGATGCGTTGCGCATGATCTGGTATTCCTTGTCCGACAGCGTCTGCGCCGGTGCCACGGTGATCGAATCGCCGGTGTGCACGCCCATCGGGTCCAGGTTCTCGATCGAGCAGATGATGATGCAGTTGTCGGCCTTGTCGCGCACGACCTCCATCTCGAACTCTTTCCAGCCCAGCAGCGATTCCTCGATCAGCAACTCGCTGGTCGGCGAGGCTTCCAGGCCGCGCTTGCAGATGGTCTCGAACTCTTCCGGGTTGTAGGCGATGCCGCCGCCGGTGCCGCCGAGCGTGAAGCTGGGGCGAATGACGGTGGGGAAGCCGACGGTCTTCTGCACGACCCAGGCCTCGTCAATCGTGTGCGCGATGCCCGAGCGCGCCGAGCCCAGACCGATGCGCGTCATCGCGTCCTTGAATTTCAGCCGGTCCTCGGCCTTGTCGATCGCCTCGGGCGTGGCGCCGATCAGCTCGCACTTGTACTTGTTCAGCACGCCGTTGCGCCACAGGTCCAGCGCGCAGTTGAGCGCGGTCTGGCCGCCCATGGTGGGCAGGATCGCGTCGGGCCGTTCCCGGGCGATGATCTTCTCGACGGTCTGCCAGGTGATCGGCTCGATGTAGGTCACGTCGGCCGTGGCCGGGTCGGTCATGATCGTGGCGGGGTTGCTGTTGATCAGGATGACCTTGTAGCCCTCCTCGCGCAGCGCCTTGCAGGCCTGCACTCCGGAGTAGTCGAATTCACAGGCCTGGCCGATCACGATCGGGCCGGCGCCGATGATGAGGATGCTCTTGAGGTCTTGGCGTTTTGGCATTTACTTCTTCTTGCGGGCTGCGGCCTGGTCCATCAACCCGGTGAAGCGGTCGAACAGGTAGCCGATGTCGTGGGGGCCGGGCGAGGCTTCCGGGTGGCCCTGAAAGCAGAACGCCGGCTTGTCGGTGCGGGCCAGGCCCTGCAGCGTGCCGTCGAACAGCGACACATGGGTGGTCCGCAGGTTGGTCGGCAGCGAGGCCTCGTCGACCGCGAAGCCGTGGTTCTGGCTGGTGATGCTGACGCGGTTGTTGTCGAGGTCCTTGACCGGATGGTTGGCGCCATGGTGGCCGAATTTCATCTTGAACGTCTTGGCGCCGGAGGCGAGCGCCATGATCTGGTGGCCCAGACAGATGCCGAAGGTCGGGTAGCTGGCCTCGATCAGCTCGCGGGTCGCCTCAATGGCGTAGTCGCACGGCTCCGGATCGCCGGGTCCGTTGCTCAGGAGCACGCCGTCGGGATTCATGGCCTTGACCTCGGCGGCGGAAGTCTGCGCCGGCACCACCGTCACGCGGCAGCCGCGTTCAGCCAGCATGCGCAGGATGTTGTACTTGACGCCATAGTCGAAAGCGACCACGTGGTGCCTGGGCGTCTGCAGTTCGCCGTAGTCTTTGCCCAGCGCCCATTCGGTCTGGGTCCAGTCGTAGGGCTTGCGCACCGAGACTTCCTTGGCCAGGTCAAGCCCGCTCATCGAAAGCGTGGCGCGTGCTGCCGCGACCGCCTTGTCGACCAGCGCGGGCGTGACATGCTGGCCTGCAGCCAGGCCGACGATGGCGCAGTTCTGCGCGCCCTTGGTGCGCAGCAGGCGGGTCAGCTTGCGGGTATCGACATCGGAGATGGCGACGGTGTTCTCGCGCTGCAGGTACTGCTGCAGCGTGAGGTGCGAACGGAAGTTGGACGCGATCAGCGGCAGGTCGCGGATGACCAACCCGGCGGCATACACCTTCGAGGCTTCGACGTCTTCTTCGTTGACGCCGTAGTTGCCGATGTGCGGACAGGTGAGCGTCACGATCTGCCCGCGATAGCTCGGGTCGGTCAGGATTTCCTGGTAGCCGGTGATGGCCGTGTTGAACACGACTTCGCCGGTGGTGGTGCCGGCGGCACCGATCGAATGACCAAGGAAGACCGTGCCGTCTGCGAGCGCCAGGATGGCGGGAGGGGCGGTTCCCTGTTGAGACAAGAGCACTGGGTTCTCCGGATGATTACGGTACGCCCAAACGCGCTCAAGAGCAGGCTCTTGGTTGCCCAAACGCTACGCGTTTGATTGCATTTTTTGTCAGGGAGAGGCTGGAGTGCGCTAGGCGTACGGGGGTTTGCGGGACTGCCTCTGATTATAGCCGGCTGCGCGTCGTTCCCCGTTGCCACGGGGGCATTTCCCGCAGCCCAAGCTGCCGTCCGTCTCAGGCCCGCAAAACTGCCGAAGCGTGCAGACAGATCGCAGCCGCGGAGGCGACGTTGAGCGACTCTTCGCCGCCAGGCTGGATGATGCGCACGACCATGCTGGCCCGAGCCCCCACCTCGTCGCCGACGCCCTGCCCTTCGTGTCCCAGCGCCCAGGCGCAGGGCCAGGGCAGGTCCGCCTGGTGCAAGTACGCGCCGTGGTGCGAACTTGTGGTGAAGATAGGAACCACCAGCGCATCCAGGGCCGCTGGCTCCGCTGACTCGACCAGCCGCAGGCCGAAGTGCGCGCCCATCCCGGCGCGCAGCACCTTGGGACTCCACAGCGCCGCAGTGCCCTTGAGCGCAATGACCTGGCGGAAGCCGAACGCCCCTGCGCTGCGCAGGATCGCGCCGACGTTGCCAGCGTCCTGAACCCGGTCGAGGATCACGCTCGCCGCCCGCGGGTCCAGCGCCGGCGCTGCTGGCAAGTCGATCACGAATGCCATCGGCGCTGGCGACTCCAGGTTGCTCAGGCCGGCGAACAGCGGGTCGGCGACCAGCACGGTTTTGGCGGCCGCCGTGCCCCACTCGGTCCGGGCCTGCGGCCAGGAGCTTTCCGCGAACACTGCCAGTCCGGGTTTCAGCCCGCGGGCCAGCGCGGCGCGGCACAGGTGGTCGCCTTCGATCCAGACCCGGCCCTGCTTGCGGTAGGCGGTGCTGTCCTGCGCAAGCCGGCGCAGGTCCTTCAGCAGCGTGTTCTCGCGCGAGCTGATCAGCTGCGGTTCGGCAGCAGTCACGACACCCGCAAGACGATGGTCTGCCCGTCCGGCGTCATGAAGGTGGCGGCCACCGGCCCGAAGAACCTGCGGTGATGCCGGCACGCGCCGTGCGCCCGCAGCGCCTCCAGGTGCTCGGGCGTGCCGTAGCCCTTGTGGGCGGCAAAGCCGTAGTGGGGAAACTCCTCGTCCAGTTGCCTGCACAGCCGGTCCCGGTGCACCTTGGCCAGGATCGAAGCGGCCGAGATCGACTTGATCAGGGCGTCGCCGCCGATGACCGCTTCGGCCAGCACGTCGATCGAGGGCAGCCGGTTGCCGTCCACCAGCACTTTGACCGGCTTGAGCCGTAGCCCTTCGACGGCGCGCTTCATCGCCAGCATGGTGGCGTGCAGGATATTGAGCTCGTCGATCTCCTCGACCGAGGCCTGGGCGATGGAGCAACACAGGGCCTTTTCGCGGATCTGGTCGTACAACTGGTCGCGCATCAGAGGCGTCAGGACCTTCGAATCGGCCAGGCCGCGGATGCGCTTGCTGTCGTCCAGGATCACCGCGGCGGCGACCACGGGTCCCGCCAGCGGACCGCGGCCCGCTTCGTCGACGCCGGCCGTCAACCCGACCGGGTCCCATGCAAGCCTCTTCTGTTCAGGCCTGGATAACTTTTTCGATGGCATCAGTCGCAAGCGCCTGCGTGTCGCGCCGCAATTCGTGGTGCAGCGCCTGGAATCTCTGTTGTACGACCGCGATTCTCGCAGGTGCGGTGAGCCATTCCAAGACCGCCCGCGAGAGTTTTTCGGGCGTAGCGTCGTCCTGCAGCAGTTCGGGCACAACGAACTCGCCGCACAGGATGTTGGGCAGGCCGACCCAGGGCTGCAGCTGCTTGCGCCGCACCAGCTGCCAGGACAACCAGTTCATGTTGTAGCCGATCACCATCGGCCGCTTGAACAGCGTCGCCTCCAGCGTCGCCGTGCCGCTGGCGATCAAGGTCACGTCGCAGGCTGCGAGCGCGGTGTGCGACTGGCCCTCGACGATCTGCAGGCCGGAGAGGCCGGCGGCGTGCGCTGCGCCCTCGATTGCCGCTTTCAGCCCCGGCGCGGCCGGCGTCACGAAGCGGATGCCAGGCCGGGCCTGCCGCAGCAGCGCCGCCGCGGCGAAGAACCGGTCGGCCAGGTACTGGATCTCGGAGCGGCGGCTGCCCGGCAATATCGCCACCACCTCGTCGCCGTCAGCCAGCCCCAGCGCCCGCCGCGCGCCTGCCTTGTCCGGTTCCAGCGGGAT
>JACMQP010000278.1 GCA_014376915.1 Ramlibacter sp. | reverse complement strand
TTCGATGGCCTGAAGGCGCTCGGAGTGCTGGTCAAGAACGTTTCTAAAATGCATCCATTGCTGGCGAACTGCCTGCGCCTCACCGTCGGTAGCGAAGGCGAGAACACGCAGATGCTGTCGGCGCTCAAGGCCTCCCTATGACGACACCCTCCAATCCCGACCGGCAAGCCGAGGTCTTCCGCAACACCGCGGAGACGAAGATCACGGTGCGGGTCAACCTGGACGGCACCGGCAAGGCCAGCCTCGCCACGGGCATCGGCTTCTTCGACCACATGCTCGACCAGATCGCCCGCCACGGGCTGATCGACCTGGATATTCGGGCCGACGGCGACCTGCACATCGACGGCCACCACACCGTCGAGGATGTCGGCATTACGCTCGGCCAGGCCGTTTACAAGGCAGTCGGCGATAAAAAGGGCATCCGCCGCTATGGCCATGCCTACGTCCCGCTGGACGAGGCGCTGTCGCGGGTGGTGATCGACTTCTCCGGCCGGCCGGGACTGGTGATGAACGTGCCGTTCAAGAGCGGCATGATCGGCACCTTCGACAGCCAGCTGGCGCACGAGTTCTTCCAGGGCTTCGCGAACCACGCCTTCGTCACCTTGCACATCGACAACCTGCGCGGCGAGAACGCCCACCACCAGTGTGAGACGGTGTTCAAGGCGTTCGCCCGGGCGTTGCGCTCGGCGCTGGAGCTCGACCCGCGTACCGTCGGCACCATTCCCAGCACCAAGGGTTCGCTCTAAAGCGATGAAGACCGTCGCAGTCGTCGATTACGGCATGGGCAACCTGCGGTCGGTGTCGCAGGCCGTGCATCACGTGGCGCAAGGCAGCGGCTTCGACGTCGTCGTCACCTCGCATCCCGACCAGGTGCGCAACGCGGAGCGCGTCGTGCTGCCGGGGCAGGGCGCGATGCCCGACTGCATGCGCGAACTGCGTGACTCTGGCTTGCTGGAGCCGGTGCTGGAAGCGGCATCGAGCAAGCCGCTTTTCGGCGTCTGCGTCGGCATGCAGATGCTGCTGGACCGAAGCGAAGAGGGTCCGACCGAAGGGCTCGGCCTGATCCACGGCGAAGTCGTCAAGTTCGACCTGGCCGGCCGCCTGCAGCCCGACGGCAGCCGCTACAAGGTGCCGCAGATGGGATGGAACCAGGTCTGGCAGTTCCAGCCGCACCCGCTGTGGACCGGTATCCCCGACGGTAGCTACTATTATTTCGTGCACAGCTACTACGCCCGAACGTCGGATGCGCGCCACAGCGTCGGGGAGGCTGATTACGGCGCGCGCTTTACCGCGGCAATTGCACGCGATAATATTTTCGCGACCCAATTCCATCCCGAGAAAAGCGCGGACCACGGCCTGGCGCTGTACCGCAACTTCCTGCATTGGACCCCCTGAGCCGACTCTCCCGTCCGTCACGACCCGCTGTCCCTGGCCCGATCGCCCGGGCAGTCACTGTCGAAGCCCTGCTCCCAAGATGCTCCTCATCCCCGCGATCGACCTGAAAGACGGTCACTGCGTTCGCCTCAAGCAAGGCGACATGAACCAGGCCACCACCTTTGGTGAAGACCCCGCAGCCATGGCGCGCTCCTGGCTGGAACGCGGGGCGCGTCGACTGCACCTGGTCGACCTGAACGGTGCCTTCGCCGGCAAGCCGCAGAACTTCACCGCGATCCGCTCGATCCTGAAGGCCGTCGGCGACGACATCCCGGTGCAGCTGGGCGGCGGCATCCGCGACCTGGACACCATCGAGAAGTACATCGACGGCGGCCTGCGCTACGTGATCATCGGTACTGCCGCAGTCAAGAACCCGGGTTTCCTGAAGGACGCCTGCACGGCTTTCGGCGGCCACATCATCGTGGGGCTGGATGCCAAGGACGGCAAGGTCGCCACCGACGGCTGGAGCAAGCTGACCGGCCACGAGGTAGTCGACCTGGCGCGCAAGTTCGAGGACTGGGGCGTCGAGTCCATCATTTATACCGACATTGGCCGCGACGGCATGCTGAGCGGCACCAATATCGACGCCACGGTGAAGCTGGCCCGGGCGCTGCACATCCCGGTGATCGCCTCGGGCGGGCTGTCCAACATGGCCGACATCGAGAACCTCTGCGCGGTCCAAGACGAGGGCATCGAAGGCGTGATCTGCGGCCGCGCGATCTACTCGGGCGACCTCGACTTCGCGCAGGCCCAGGCCAGGGCGGACGCGCTGCGGCCGTAACCGGGGACGCTTCCTTGTTGGCCAAACGCATCATTCCCTGCCTGGACGTCACCGGCGGACGGGTCGTCAAGGGCGTGAACTTC
>JACMQP010000277.1 GCA_014376915.1 Ramlibacter sp. | reverse complement strand
GGCGAAACCGTTGCTGGCGAGGTACACCGCGACCTGCTGGCTGCGCCCGCCGCGGTGGCACAGCACGGCCACCGGGCGCTTGGGGTCGAGCTCCGTCAGGCGGTCCGGGATGTCGTTCATCGGGATCACCTGCAGGTCGAACCCGTTGGGGTTGACGGCGGCGATCTGCAGTTCCTCGGGTTCGCGCACGTCCAGCACCAGGGCGGGACGGGGCTGGGCCTGCAGCCAGGCTTCGAGGTCGAAAGGGCGGACCTGCTCGATCATGGGTTCACCTAATCAGTTGAGGCCAGAGCTGAAGGTCTGGCGCGAAGGTATCAGAAATGGAAGTGCGACGGCTCGGGGAAATGGGCCAGCCGGGGCGCCACCGTGTCCCAGGGCTGGTCCGTGGCGTAGCTGGTCTGGCCTGCGCGGGTGATGAAGGTGGCGCGCATCATCGGCTCCATCCCGACGATCGCGGCCAGCCGGCCTCCGACCTTGAGCTGCTCCAGCAGCCGGTGCGGCACTTCGGCCACCGAGCCGCTCAGCAGGATGGCGTCGAATGGACCCTCGGCCGGGACTGCCGTGGCGCCGTCGGCCTCGCGCACTTCGACGTTGGCGATGCCGGCGCGCTGCAGGTTGTTGCGAGCCATGCGGGCCAGCTGCGGCTCGATCTCCAGCGAGATGACGCGGGCCGCGCGATGCGCCATCAGCGCCGCCATGTAGCCCGAGCCCGCGCCGATCTCCAGCACCTTGTCGCTGGGCTTGAGCTGCAGGTCCTGCAGCAGCCGGGCCTCGACCCGCGGCGCCAGCATGCAATGGCCCTTGCGCATGGCCTCGTCCTCGCTGCCAAGCAACGGGACTTCCATGTCGACGAAGGCCAGGGCCTTGTGGGCCAGCGGCACGAATTCTTCGCGTTTGACGGTCGACAGCAGCGCCAGGATGTCGAGATCGAGCACGTCCCAGGGACGGATCTGCTGCTCGATCATGTTGAAGCGCGCTTGTTCAAGGGGGGTCATCATGGAAAACTCCGGGGCGTCGTTCAAGGCAAACGGTCGATTTTAGAGGCTGGCAGGGGTTGGGCCGTCCCACCGCCACCGCCGCCGCCGGTCGGCCGGCGTCCGGCCCCGAGCTTGCGCCGCAACCACTGCGCCAAGTCGTCCATGTAGCAGTAGACGACCGGCACCACCACCAGCGTCAGCAGCGACGAGGTGACGACGCCGCCGATCACCGCCTGGCCCATCGGCGCGCGCTGTTCCGAACCTTCGGTGAGCGCAAAGGCCAGCGGCACCATGCCGAAGATCATGGCCAGCGTCGTCATCAGGATCGGCCGCAGCCGGACCCGCGCCGCGTGCAGCAGTGCTTCGCTGCGGTCCATGCCCTCGGCGCGCATCCGGATCGCGAAATCGACCAGAAGGATCGCGTTCTTGGTCACCAGCCCCATCAGCATCACGATCCCGATGATCGAGAAGATCGACAGGGTGGAGCGGAACAGCAGCAGTGCGAGCACCACGCCGATCAGCGTCAACGGCAGCGCGGTCATCAGCGCCAGCGGCTGCAGGAAGCTCTTGAACTGGCTGGCCAGGATCATGTAGATGAAGATCACGCCCATCGCCAGCGCCGAGACGGCGTAGCCGAACGACTCCGCCATGTTGCGGGTCGAGCCACTGAACTGGTAGCGGTAACCCGGCGGCAAACCGATGCTGTCCAGCCGCGCCTTGATGTCGCTGGACACTTCGCCGGCAGAACGCATGTCCACGTTGGCGTTGATCGCCACTTCGCGCGCGAGGTCGCGCCGGTTGATCTGGTTGGCGCCGGTCGATTCGCGCACCGTCGCCAGCTGGTTCAGCCGCACGATCCGCGTGCTGCCGTCGGCATTGGTGCCCATCGCGAACGGCAGTCGCTCCAGGTCCTGCGGCGCGTTGCGGGCGTCGGGGGCCAGCCGCACGTTGACGTCGTAGGTCTGGTCGTCGGGCGCGCGCCAGTTGCCGACGGTCTGGCCGGCCACCAGCGTGCGCAGCGAAGCAGCGATCTGCGCCACCGAGAGGCCCAGGTCGGAGGCGGCGTCGCGCCGCACGTCGAGTTCGATCACCGGCTTGTCCGGCTTCACGCTGGAGTCGAGATCGACCAGGCCCGGAATGTCGCGGATCCGCTCGGTCACCAGCCGCGCCAGCCGCTCCAGCTCCTTCAGGTCCGGGCCCTGCAGCGAGAACTCGATCTGCTTGTTGCCCCCCACCGAATCCAGCAGGCCGACGTGGGTGACGGTGATGCCCGGCACCTGCTTCAGGCGCCCGCGCAGCACGCTGGACAGCTGGTCGACGCTGCGCTTGCGGTCCTTGCGGTCGACCAGGCGGACGTAGACCGACGCGTAGATCTTGCCGGCGGCATTGCCGGTGTTGATGGTGGAGAGCGTGTAGCGCACCTCGGGGAATTCGCGCAGGATGGCCTCGACCTGCCTGGCCTTGGCTTCGGTCGCTTCCAGCGACGAGCCGACCGGCGTGTAGAAGTTGAGCGAGGTCTCGGAGAAGTCGGCCTTGGGCACGAACTCGGTCCCCAGCAGCGGCACCATGAAGACGCTGGCCACGAAGACGGCCACCGCCATGCCGACCGTGGCCAGCCGGTGCGCCAGCGACCAGCGCAGGATGCCCTGGTAGCCTTCTGCCAGCGACTCGGTGGCGCGGTCGAACCAACCGGTGACCCGGCCGATGGTCTGGTCGTAGAAGTTCAGCCGGCCCTTCGGTTTGCCATGAGCCTCGATCTCCGGGTCGTGCCAGATCGAGGACAGCATCGGGTCCAGCGTGAAGCTGACGAACATCGAGATCAGCACGGCGGCGACGATGGTGACGCCGAATTCGTGGAAGAACTTGCCGATGATGCCGCCCATGAAACCGATCGGCAGGAACACGGCGACGATGGAGAACGACGTGGCCAGCACTGCCAGGCCGATCTCCTGGGTGCCGTCCAGCGACGCCTGGTAGGGCGCCTTGCCCATCTGCACGTGCCGCACGATGTTTTCGCGCACCACGATGGCGTCGTCGATCAGCAGGCCGACGCACAGCGACAGCGCCATCAACGTCACCATGTTGATCGAGAAGCCGAAGGCGTCCATGAACAGGAAGGTGCCGATCAGCGCGATCGGCAGCGTCAGGCCGGTGATGACGGTGGAGCGCCAGGAGTTGAGGAACAGGAACACGATCAGGATCGTCAGCGCGGCGCCTTCGAACAGCGTGCGGCGCACGTTCTCCACCGCCACCCGGATCGGCCGCGAGCCGTCCAGGATCGGCTCCAGCCGCACACCCGGCGGCAGCTGGCCCTTCATCTCGTCGATGGTCTTCTTCAGGCCGTCGATCACCTGGATGGTGTTCTCGTCCTGCGATTTCTGAACTGTGAGCAGCAGCGTGCGCTGGCCGTTGTAGAGGGCCAGGCTGTCGATCTCCTGGGCACCGTCGCTCACTCGCGCCACCTGCTCGACGCGCACCGGCGCCGCGCCCTTGCGCGCCACGATGATCCTGCCGAAGTCCTCGGGCCGCTGCACGCGCGCGTCGATCTGCACCATCCGCTCCTGCGTCAGCGAGCGGATCGCGCCGACCGGCAGGTCCTGGTTCTCGCTGCGGACGGCGGTCACCACCTGGTCGGCAGTGATGCCCTGCGCCTCCATTGCGGCGGGGTTCAAGTAGACGTTGATCTCGCGCCGGGTGCCGCCCACCAAGGTCACCGAGCCGACGCCGCGCACGTTCTCCAGCCGCTTCTTGAGCACCTGGTCGGCCCAGTTGGTCAGCTCCACGGCCGACAGTGGTGTCCCCCCGCTGGCGGTCGAGGCCGCGCTGGGCAACACCGCCAGCGACCAGATGGCGCGGCTGGACGGGTCGAAGCGCAGCACCCGCGGCTCCTTGACCTCGGTGCGCAACAGCGGCCGGATCGCCGCCACTTTCTCGCGCACGTCCTCGGCCGCCTTGCGGCCGTCGATGTGAAGCTGGAACTCGATGATCACCACCGCCACGCCTTCCAGGCTGCGCGAGGTGAGGGCGTTGATGCCGGCGATCGAGTTCACGCCTTCCTCGATCTTCTTGGTGACCTCGCTCTCGACGATCTCGGGCGACGCGCCCGGATACTCGGCGGTGATCACCACCACCGGAAAGTCGATGTTGGGGAACTGGTCGACCTTCAGTCGCTGGTAGGAGAACAGGCCCAGGACCACCAGGGCCAGCATCACCATCGTGGCGAAGACCGGGTTCTTCAGGCTGACGCGGGTGAACCACATGTCAGGGGCTGGTCGGCCTGGCCGCCGGCGTGCCGGCTGGAGCAGTGGCCTGGGTCAATTTCACCGGAGTCCCCTCGCGCAGCGGGCCCACGCTGCCCTGGACCACCAGCGCGCCGGGCGCGATGCCCTGCACCGCCACCATCAGTTCGTCGCCGGCCCGGCCGCGGGCGCCGGTCTGCACGTTCCGGTGGGCGACCTTGTTGTCCTCCACCACCTGTACGTACGGCAGCGGCTTATCGGTGCGTACGGCCGACAGCGGAACCGTCAGCGCCGACGCCTTGCCGATGCCCAGCGTCCCCTGCGCGAACATGCCCTGGCGCAGGCCGGTGCCGTTTTCGATGCCGAGATAGACCAGCACGCTGCGGCTGCCGGCCTGGGCGCTGGGATTGATGCGTGCCACCCGCGCCCGCACCGGGGTCGCGCTGCCCTCGATCTGCAGCACAGCCTGCTGCCCGATCCGCACATCCATCGAGTCGCCGGCCGCGAACGCGGCTTCCAGTTCCAGCCGCGACAGGTCGACGATCTCGATCACCTTGGCGTCCACGCCGACCCGCTCGCCGGGTTGCGCCAGCCGCTGCGAAACGATGCCCGCAATCGGCGCGCGCAGCAGCGTGTCGTCCAGGCCCTTGCGCGCCAGGTCCACGTTCGCCGTCGCGGCCTTGAAGTTGGCCTGCGCCGATTGCAGGGTGTTGAGCGAGGTGTCGAGCGTGGTCTTCGAGATGAAACCCTGGTCCACCAGCGCCTTGTTGTTGTCGTACTGGCGCTGGGCGATGTCGATCTGGCTGCGCGCGGCGTCGCCCTGCTGCTGCGCCTGCCGCACCCGGGCCTGCGACTCGGTGGCGTCGATCCGGGCGATCAGCTGCCCGGCCTTGACCGGGTCGCCTTCGCGCACGGTCAGGCCCTGCAGTTCGCCGGCGATGCGGGCCTTCAGCAGCGCGGAATTGACCGCGCGCAGCGACCCGGAGACCGGCAGGCCCTGCGCCAGTTCGCGTTGCTGCGCCTTCACCACGTCGGTCGGCGCCAGTTCCACCGCCACCTGCACCTTTTGCTGTGCCGCCGCCGCGACCGCGTCCTGCTGCGCCTTGCGCGCCGACAGCGCGCGAAAGAGGCCCGCCGCCAGCAGCAGCACGGCCAGGCCGATCACCAGCCATTTGATCGCGGGGCGCTTCATTTGCGCGCACCCTTGCCGGCGGCCGCGCGCGGACGGACGCAGAAGCCGTGCAGCAGCGTCTCGATCTGGGCCGCGATGTAGCGCTCGGGGTCGAGCGGGTAGCCCTGCGGCACGCAGGCGCCGATCGAGTGTTTCATCATGATCAGAAAGATCATCGGGGCGATCAGGCTGTAGATCGCGTAGTCGATGTCGGCCACCTGGAACTCGCCGCGGTCGACGCCGCGTTGCAGCATGCGCCGGATCAGGTCCTGGCCCGGCACGATCACTTCCTGCTGGTAGAAGGCCGCGATGTCCGGGAAGTTCCGGGCCTCGCTGATCACCAGCTTGGTGATGCCCGAGGCGCGGCCGGCGCCGAGCCGGTCCCACCACACCTTCATGCAATAGCGGAGCATGTCGGCGCTGTCGCCGTCGAAGGCCTCGAACTCGTCGTTCCACTCCCTGAAGCGGCCCGAGATGTTCTCGCGCACCACCGCCTTGAACAGTTCTTCCTTGCTCGGGAAATACAGAAACAGCGTGCCCTTGGAAACGCCGGCGCGAGCGGCCACTTCCTCGGAACGCGTGGCGGCGAACCCCTTTTCGACGAACAGGTCGAGTGCGGCGTCGAGCAGTTCGCCCGGGCGCGCCTCTTTGCGCCGCTCGCGCCTGGCGTGCGGGTCGTCGGCCTTGGCCGGAAGAAACCCGCAGGAGGATGCGGCAGAAGAGGGAGCGGGCATGGGCTGTTAATGACTGACCGGTTAGTAATGTAGCCACCGGTGGCCAGCCCGTCAATCCGCCTTCAGGAAGCGCCCACCTGCATTGCCAGCCATTCGCGCAGGACCGAGCGCGACAGATCCAGTCCATGCACCGACGGCATCCATTCCAGCAGCTCGCGCTCACGCGGCGCCGGGAATCCGGTCGGCGCCGGCGTGACCTGGAAGCCGGCCTTCTCGAAAGCGGCACGGGCCCGCGGCATGTGCGTCGCGTGCGTCACCAGGGCGATGCGCTGGATGCGGTCGCCGCGCATGGCATCGGCCATCCGCCGCGCGTTTTCTGCCGTGTCGCGGGAGTTGTCGTCGGACCACCGAAGTTCCAGCTTGTAGTCGTCGCGCAGCAGAGTGCGGGCGACGTCGGCCTCGGCGACGACGCTGGTTCGGGCCGCCGACCAGCCCACGCCGCCAGCGAAAGCCAGCGGCTTCCCGGTCTTGCGCGCCAGCATCGCGCCATAGCGCAGCCGCTCCAGCGTCGGCGTGTTGGGCCTGGGGCCGCCGTACTCCGGCCCCTGACCGATCACGCCGCCGCCAAGAACGACGATCGCCTGCACGTTGGCCATCGCGGCGCCCTGCACGTTCACCGGACTGACCGGTGGCAGCAGCGAATTGGCAAGGGTGATGCCCACGGCGTTGCAGCTGAGAAACCAGAGCGCGCCGATGCCGACCAGGCTGACGATCGCGCCGGCCAGCCAGCGCCGTCCCATCAGCAGCAGGCCCAGCAGCGCGAACAGCAAGGGGCCGGCCGGCGGCAGCGCCAGCGCAGTGAGAATGGGTTTGAGTTCGCCGGGGGACATGGGGCGATCGTAAGCCAGCCCTCATTTGTCCCATTGACAGAACATTCCACCGGTCCCTACGATGAGCGATGTCGTCGACGTTGCCGCTGCCCAAGTACCACCGGATCTATCTGGTGCTTCGCGAGCAGCTGGAGGACGGCCGCTTCAGTGCCGGCCTGCCCGGCGAGCTGGCGCTGATGCTGCAGTTCGGCGTGGCGCGGGTCACGGTCCGGCGGGCGCTGCAGCAGCTCGCTGGCGAGGGCCTGATCACCCGCCAGCCCGGACGCGGCACCCATCCGGTCGAGCGCGATGCCGGCCGCGCCGCTCCGGCTATGCCATCGCGCACCGGCCTCACCGGCTTGCTGGAAAACATCGTCAGCATGAGCCTGAACACCAGCGTCAAGGTGCTGGACGTCGACACCATCGCCGCGTCTCCGGCCGTCGCCGCGGCGCTGGGCCTTGCACCGGGCGACCGCGTGCAGAAGGCGGTGAGGGTGCGCAGTACCCGTGAAGGGCCGCTGTCGCACATCACGACCTGGGTGCCGGCGGACGTGGCGCGCCGTTTCGGCCGGCGCGAGCTGGCGCGCAAGCCCATCCTGCTGCTGCTGGAGGAATCCGGCGTCCAGGTCGGCCGGGCGGAACAGAGCATTTCGGCACGGCTGGCCGACGCCGAAGTAGCCGACCAGCTGCAGGTCGCTGTCGGCTCCGCGCTGCTCGCGGTGCGGCGCGTGATCTTCGACCAGCAGGAACGGCCGGTGCAGTGGCTGCACGGCCTGTACCGCCCGGACCGCTACGAATACCAGATGCAGTTGTCGCGCGTTGGCAGCATCGATGCCAAGGTGTGGGTCCGCAAGGACATATCCGCCAGTTTTCACTAGGGAGAACCCCATGACGACCCGTCGCCACTTCGTTACCCGGACCGCGGCCGCCGCTTCGGCGCTTGCTTTCCCGATCATCGCCGGCGCCCAGCCCGCAAGCGTGAAGATCGGCGTGCTGCATCCCGTCACCGGCGCTCTCGCCTATTCCGGCCAGCAGTGCCGCGAGGGGGCGCTGATGGCGATCGAGGACATCAACAAGCGCGGTGGCATCAAGTCGATGGGCGGCGCGAAGATCGAGGCGCTGCTGGGCGACGCGCAGTCGACGCCGCAGGCCGGCACGGCCGAAGTCGAGAAGATGAACGAGGCCGGCGTGTCCGCCGTGCTCGGCGCCTATGCATCGGCCATCTGCCTGGCCACCACGCAGGCAGCGGCCAAGTACAACCTGCCGCACGTGGTCGACATCGGTGTGGCCGACCAGATCGTCGAGCGCGGCCTGAAGAACACCTTCCGCTTCGGTCCCGGCTACAAGAAGTGCGCGGAGATTGCCGTGGCCAACCTGCACGTGCTCAACACTGCGGCCGGCAAGCCGGCCCGCACCGTGATGATCATCCACGAAGAATCGCTGTTCGGCACCGGCACGGCGCAGTTGCTGGCGCGCGAGCTGCCCGGCTATGGCTACGAGGTGAAGGAAGTGATCAAGCACGCCAACCCGACCCGCGACTTCAACAACATCGTGCTGCGGATGAAGGCGCTGAACCCCGACATCGTGATTCCGGCCAATTACTACAACGAGTACGCGCTGCTGGTGCGCACCATGCAGCAGCAGAAGGTGACGCCCAAGGCGATCTACTCGGTGCTCGGTGGCGCGGCGTCCAGCTACAAATTCGTAAAGGAATTTCCGGACGCGGCCAACGGCATCATCGATTGCAACCACTGGTTCAACCCCAAGGACAAGCGCTCGACCGAGCTGCGCAGGCGCGTCGAGGCAAAGAACCTGTTCTACACCTACGAGATCTTCAACACCTACACGGCGATGATGCTGCTGGCCGACGCGCTCGAGCGCGCCCGCAGCGGCGACCGCGCCGCGATCACCAACGCGCTGCAGACCAGCACCTTCTCGGATCACTTCATGCCGTACGGACCGACGAAATTCGTCAACGGCCAGAACACCGGCGCCCAGCCGCTGATGACGCAGGTACTGAAGAACGACATCAAGGTGATCGTGCCGCGCGAGTACCGCGAGATCGATCCGGTGTTCCCGCTCAGAGCGTGACTCGGTGCTGGAGTTCAGCATCCTGTTCCCGGCGGTTCTGAACGGACTGACCACCGGCGCGGTCTATGCGCTGGTGGCGCTCGGGCTGACGCTCATCTACGGCGTTCTGCACATCATCAACTTCGCCCACGGCGCCGCGCTGATGCTGGCGCTGTACGCCGTCTACCTGCTCAAGGACCGGTTCGGAATCGACCCGTACCTGGCGCTGGTCGCCGTCGTGCCCGGCATGTTCGCCTTCGGTTATGCGCTGCAGCGCATCGTCATCAACCGCGCCAGCCACGGCAAGGACGAGAACATCCTGCTGGTGACGCTGGGTATCGCGATCGTGATGGAGAACCTGGCGCTGCTGCTGTTCAAGAGCGACACCCGCACCATCGAAACCGCGTACACGCTGACCACGGTGCCGATCGGGCCGGCCATGATCGCGCTGCCCAAGCTGATCGCCTTCGGTGGCGCCCTGGCGGTGTCCGCGCTGATGCTGCTGCTGATGAAGCGCACGGATCTCGGCCGCGCAATCCGGGCGGTGGCCAAGGAGAAACAGGGCGCCCGGCTGATGGGGATCGACGTCGACCATGTCTACGCCATGAGCTTCGGCATTGGCCTGGCCTGCCTCGGCGCCGCCGCCTGCTTCCTGCTGCCCGCGTATTACGTGAACCCGCAGGTCGGCAGCGGTTTCGTGCTGGTCGCCTTCACCATCGTCGTGCTTGGCGGAATGGGCAGCTTCGCGGGCGCGCTGGTCGGCGGGCTGCTGGTCGGCGTGGTGGAATCGGTCGGCGGGCTCTATTTCGGCGAGTCGCTGGGCCAGGTCGGCATCTTCGCGATCTTCATCGCTGTCCTGCTGCTGCGGCCGCAGGGGCTGTTCGGAGCCAGGGCATGAGGGACCTCGTCTCGATCGCCGTGTTCGCGGTGCTGGTGGCCTGCGTGCCGCTGGTCACCAGCTCCGGCGTGATCCTGAATTTCACCATGATGGCGCTCTATGCCTGCCTGCTGGCGCAGGCGTGGAACATCCTGGGCGGCTTCGGCGGCCAGTTCTCGTTCGGCCACGCGCTATTCTTCGGCACCGGCGCGTATGTGCAGGCGATCGCGCAGCTGCAGGGGCTCAATCCCTGGCTGGCGTTGCCGCTGGCGTTGGCGACCAGTGCGGCGGTCGGCGTTTTCGTCGGAGCGCTGTCGTTCCGCTACGGGCTCAAGGGCTCGTACTTCGCGCTGGTGACGCTGGCTTTCGCCGAAGTCTTCCGCATCGCCGCTTTGTCCGTTGCGTTCACCGGCGCCGGCGTCGGGTTGATGGTGCCGCTGCGGGCGTCGGCGGCAAACATGCAGTTCGCCTCCCGCGCCGGCTATGTGTGGCTGGTGCTGGCGCTGGTCGTGGTGGCGCTGCTGGTGACGGCATGGCTGCGGCACTCACGCTTCGGCGCCTATCTGCAGGCGGTTCGCGACAACGAGGACGCGGCTCGCGCGGTCGGTGTCGATCCGTTCCGCGTCAAGCTGGCGGCCATCGCCCTGTCCGGCGCGTTGATGGGCGCGGGGGGCGCGTTCTACGTGCAGGTGTTCCAGTACATCGACCCAGGCATCGCCTACGGCCCGGGGACCTCGGTCGAGGCGCTGGTCGCCGCCATCGTCGGCGGCATGGGCACGCTGTGGGGGCCGGTGCTTGGCGCGCTGGCACTGCACCTGCTGGCGGATGTCACGCGCAACCTGTTCGGCCAGCTGCCCGGCATCAACATGGTGATTTACGGAGTGGTGCTGGTGCTGATCATGATGTTCCTGCCGCGCGGCGTTGCTGGCCTGGCCGTGCCGGTGCGCTGGCGCCGTGGCGCAAAGGACCGCCGTGGCTGAACCGATGCTGTCGCTGCGTCATGTCTCGCGCGCCTTCGGTGGCCTGAAGGCCGTCAACGACGTCAGCCTCGACCTGCCGCAGTACGGCCTGAGCGCGCTGATCGGCCCCAACGGTGCCGGCAAGACCACGCTGTTCGCGCTGATGTCCGGGTTCATCAGACCCGACATCGGCCGCGTGCTGTTCCGC
>JACMQP010000276.1 GCA_014376915.1 Ramlibacter sp. | reverse complement strand
TTCTATGCCTGGTACGTGGGTGTGGCTTATCTGCGCGGCGCGCAGAAGGGTTTTTCGCCGGCTCAAGTCATGTGGGCGCGGGCCTTGCGCGACGGAAGCGGCGTTTCAGCAGATCCGGTTTCGGCCCATGGCTGCTTCGCAATGGCTGCAAAGCAGGGTCATCCGCTTGCCGTCACCGAACTGGCCCGGCTGGAGCAAGCGCTGGACGCCGACCAGTTAGACCAGGCCCGCAGCCGGCGGTTGCCACAGACACCACCATGACCGCCCGCATCCCGCCGATCCAGTGCCTGCTGACGTTTGAAGCGCTGGCCCGCCTGCGCTCGGTGACGCAGGCGGCGGAGGAGTTGTGCGTGACGCCCAGCGCGGTGAGCCACCGGGTGCGGCAGCTCGAACAGATCGTCGGCAGCAAGCTGTTCGGTCGTGCCGACTTCTCGCTTACAACCGAAGGGAGCGAGTACCTGGCCCACGTGCGCGAAGGGATCGCGATCCTGGAGCGCCTGCCGGGCCGCGACACCGGCCAGGGCAAGCGCAAGCTCAAGGTGGCTGTGACGCCGACCTTCTCACGTTCGATCCTGATGCCGCGGTTGCGCGGGTTCATCGAGGCCTATCCGGAGATCGACCTGATGCTGCAGGTTTCGATCCCGCTGCTGGACGTGGTGGCCGAGGATGCCGACCTGATGATCCGCTTCGGCGCCGGCCGCTATGCCGACGTGGAGCACATCTGCCTGCTGACCGACGAAGTGACGCCGATGGCCTCGCCTGCCTACCTGCGCGAGAACGGCCCGTTCGACTCGATCGACGAACTGCTGGCCGCCAAACTGATCAAGAGCCCGCTGGAGCCGTGGCGCACCTGGTTCCTGGCCCACGGCGTCGACGCCGGCGAACCGGGCGAAGGCTCGTCCTTCAACGACATCGGACTGATGTGCGACGCCGCCGCCCAGGGCCTGGGAATCGCGCTGGTGCGGCTCAAGCTGGGCCAGCCCTGGCTGGAAAACGGCACGCTGGAGCGGATCTCGGAACGCAATGTCCCAAGCCCCCATGCACACTACCTGTGCTGGCGGGCGGGCGCGATGGACCGCTGGGAATGCGCCGCCTTTGCCGATTGGCTGAAGAAAAGCGTGGTCTGAATTTCAGCCGGCGCCGGAAAAATCTTCAGCGCCGCTGGCCGCCATCTGGCCTACAGTGACAGCATGAATGCACCCGTCCCCACCGCCCTTCTCAACCGCGCCGATCGTCAGTCGCAGGTGGTGCGCGCGCTACAGGCGGTGCTGCCGGCGCATGCGCTGCTCTGGACCGCGGAAGAGACCACGCCTTACGAATGCGACGGCCTCACGGCCTACCGACAACGCCCCCTGGTGGTCGCCCTGCCAGAAACGCAAGACCAAGTGCAGGCGGTGCTGCGCACCTGCCACGCGCTCGACGTGCCCGTGGTGGCGCGGGGCGCCGGCACCGGGCTGTCGGGCGGGGCCATGCCGCATGCCCTGGGCGTGACGCTGTCGCTGGCCAAGTTCAACCAAATCATCAAGGTCGACCCTTTCAGCCGCACGGCGCTGGTGCAGTGCGGCGTGCGCAACCTCGCGATCAGCGAGGCGGCGGCGCCGCACGGTCTGTATTACGCACCCGATCCCTCCAGCCAGATCGCCTGCACCATCGGCGGCAACGTGGCCGAGAACTCCGGCGGCGTGCATTGCCTCAAGTACGGGCTGACGCTGCACAACGTGCTCAAGGTGAAGGGCTTCACGGTCGACGGCGAGCTGGTGGAGTTGGGCAGCGACGCGCTCGACTGCGCCGGACTGGACCTGCTGAGCGTGGTGGTCGGCAGCGAGGGCATGCTGGCCGTCACCACCGAAGTGACGGTGAAGCTGGTGCCGCGGCCGCTGCTGGCGCGCTGCATCATGGCCAGCTTCGACGACATCCGCAAGGCCGGTGAGGCGGTCGCCTCAGTGATCGCCGCCGGCATCATTCCGGCCGGGCTCGAGATGATGGACAAGCCGATGACCGCCGCGGTGGAAGATTTCGTTCACGCCGGCTACGACCTGACGGCCGCGGC
>JACMQP010000006.1 GCA_014376915.1 Ramlibacter sp. | reverse complement strand
TCCCGGAAGATCTCCGACATCATCGGGGTGATCGACGGCATCGCTTTCCAGACCAACATCCTGGCGCTCAACGCTGCGGTGGAAGCGGCGCGGGCCGGCGAGCAGGGCCGCGGCTTCGCAGTGGTTGCCGCCGAAGTGCGCAGCCTGGCCCAGCGCAGCGCCGCGGCGGCCAAGGAAATCAAGGGCCTGATCGGAGACTCGGTCGACAAGGTCGAGGCCGGCACCAAGCTGGTCGACGCCGCCGGCAAGACCATGCAGGAGATCGTCACATCGGTCAGCAAGGTGAGCGAGCTGATCGCCGAGATTGCCGCCGCCAGCCAGGAGCAGAGCTCCGGCATCGAGCAGGTGCATACCGCCATCACGCAGATGGACCAGGTGGTGCAGCAGAACGCCTCGCTGGTGGAGGAAGCCACGGCGGCAACCGAATCGATGAAGGAGCAGGCCACCTCGCTGCTGCAGACAGTGTCGCGCTTCAAGCTCGCCGACGACGACGCGGCGTTCGCCGCGCTGCGCGAATCCGCGCCGCCGCCGGCCACGGTGTTCAGTACGCTCTCGCAACCGATCAGGATCCGTCCCAGCACCAGGCTCGACGCCATGGCGCCCGCCAGGCTGGTCGCGCCGCATTCGACGACGTCCCGGACCAACGGCAACGGCGAATGGAAGGAGTTCTAGGACCATGAATGCCCGGAACAGCAGCGCCGAAGCGGACGATCGGACGGAGTGCTAGGCATGGAAGCCAGGCCAACCGCCGCCGCGCCGGTCGGGCACGTGGCGCATGTACGTCCCGCCGGGCTGCTGCGGTCCATCTCCATCCGGTCTCGTCTGATCCTGGCTTTTACCGCGTTGCTGGTGCTGCTGCTGGCGACTGCCGGCATCGGCGCCTGGCAGCTCGTCGAACTCAACCAGGTTGCCAGCGCCAACCTGCGGATCGAGCGGCTGGCCGGCGACTGGCAGGCGGAGATCCGGACCGACGCGGTCCGCACGGCCGTGCTTGCCCGTTCCGACGACGCCGGCGTGCGCCAGGCGCTGGCACCGCAGCTGGATGACGGCGCGAAGCGCATCGCTCAGCTGGAAGCGCAACTGGAGTCCCTGCGGTCGACGTCCGTTCCCCAGCCGCTGGCCGCCGCCATTTCGGCCACGGGGAAGGCTTACCTGGAAGCCCGGCAACAATTGCTGGACAAGCGCAAGGCTGGCCAGGGCGCAGAGGCTGGCGCGCTGCTCGATGGTACTTTCGAGCCGGCGATGCGGGCTTACCTCGGCGCCGTCAGGGCGCTATCGGACTTCCACGCCGGTGCCGGGAGTGGCTCGGGCCTGGCGCAGGGCGCGACCAACACCGGTCTGCAGATCCTGGTGGGCGCGTGCCTGATCGGCGGCCTGTTGCAGTTCCTGTTCTGCTGGCTGGTGACGGCGTCGATCGTGCGTCCCATCCGCGTCGCCGCCAGGATCGCCGGCAAGGTCGCGCGCGGCGACCTGACCGTGGCGATCCGCGTCGACGGCCGCGACGAAGGCACCCGGCTGATGCAATCGCTGTCCGACATGATCGGCAGCCTGCGCGCCCTGGTTGGGGAAGTGGTCCATGGCGCCAACACCGTCACCGACACCAGCGCGCAGATCGCCCACGGCAACCTCGACCTGTCGCAGCGCACCGAAGCGCAGGCCGGGACGCTGGAGGAAACCTCCAGTGCGCTCGAGGGACTGACGGCGACAGTGGCGCAGAACGCCGAGAATGCGCGGCTGGCCTGCCACCTTGCCATCGGTGCTTCCGAGGTTGCGCGCAAGGGTGGCGAGGCGGTGGGCGAGGTGGTGAGCACCATGACCGGCATCGCCGAATCGTCCCGGAAGATCTCCGACATCACCGGCGTGATCGACGGCATCGCCTTCCAGACCAACATCCTGGCGCTGAACGCTGCGGTGGAAGCGGCGCGGGCCGGCGAGCAGGGTCGCGGCTTCGCGGTGGTTGCCGCCGAAGTGCGCAGCCTGGCCCAGCGCAGCGCCGCGGCGGCCAAGGAAATCAAGGGCCTGATCGGCGACTCGGCGGGCAAGGTCGAGGCCGGCACCCGGCTGGCCGGGGCTGCCGGCCAGACCATGGCCGAGATCGTCGCGGCGGTCGAGAAGGTTACCGACCTGATCGGCGAAATTGCCGCTTCGAGCCAGGAGCAGAGTTCCGGAATCCGGCAGGTGAACGTGGCGGTGACGCAGATGGACCAGGCGGTACAGCAGAATGCGTCGCTGGTGGAGGAGGCGACGGCCGCCACCGAATCGATGACGCAGCAGGCCCGCGCGCTGCTGCAACTGGTGTCGCGCTTCAGGCTGGAATCGGCGCCTGCCACTGCTGCGGCGGCAGTCCCGCAGCAGCCGGCGGCACGCCGCGCGCCGGCTCCGATCCAGTTCCGGATCGCAATGCCAGTCGAGATCGCCGGCCATGCCGGCTTGAGGGAGTTTTAGTGCAGTTTCGCAGCCCGGTGGGCGAGCATTCCATGACAGCGGGCGTAGCGGCGGCAATCCATGGCGAGGCGATGTTCCAGCTGAACGACCGCGACTTCGGGCGGGCTCGCCGCCTGATCGACGAATACGCGGGCATCAAGCTCAGCCCGCAGAAGCGCAACATGGTCTACAACCGGCTGCTGCGGCGGCTGCGCGCCCATGGCGTGCGCAGCTTCGGCGACTACCTGGATCTGGTCGAGGCTGACGCATCGGCCGAGCGGCAGGCGTTCGTCAACGCGCTCACGACCAACCTGACGGCTTTCTTTCGCGAGCCGCACCATTTCGAGCTGCTGCGCGAGCGCGCCGGGCAACGCCCCGGCAAGGCGCCGCTGCGGGTGTGGAGTAGCGCCTGTTCCACGGGCGAGGAAGCCTGGTCGATCGCGATGGTGCTGCGCGAAGCCGGCTGTGCGGCCGACATCCGCGCCAGCGACATCGATTCGGAGGTGCTGCGCACGGCGAGCGCCGGTGTTTACCGCAGCGAGCGGGTGGCCGACCTCGAGCCTTCCAGGCTGAAGAAGCATTTCCTGCGCGGGACCGGCGCCAACGACGGGCTGGTGAGCATCCGGCCGGAACTGCGCGCCAGCACCCGGTTCTTCCAGTTCAACCTGCAGGCCACGGTGTGGCCGCAACAGGAGCGTTACGACGTGATTTTCTGCCGCAATGTCGTCATCTACTTCGACCGCGAGGACCAGAAGCGGCTGGCCGCCCTTTTCGCCGATATGCTGGTGCCGGGGGGCGTGCTGATGGTGGGCCATTCCGAGAGTTTCCCCGCCGGCCACCCAGCCTTCCGCTCCTGCGGCCGTACGGCCTACGAACGCGTGGCGTGAGGCCGGCGTCCAGAAGCATGGAAGGCGTCGCCCCGGTTCGCTACTTCGACCGCGACTTCAAGGTCGAGTCGGTCAAGATCCTGCCTGGCCAGTATTACGCGGCCAGCGGCCACGGAGCCATCACCACGGTGCTGGGCTCCTGCGTTTCCACCTGCCTCTGGGATCCGGTGACGCGGATCGGCGGCATGAACCACTTCATGCTGCCCGGCGACGGCGAATCGGCGGCGTCGCCGGTGACGGCATCGGCGCGTTTCGGCGTCTATGCGATGGAAGTGCTGATCAACGAGATGCTCCGGCTCGGTGCCGACCGCCGCCGGATGGTCGCCAAGGCGTTCGGCGGCGGCCGGGTGCTGCAGGGCTTCGACACTCTCGACGTCGGCGCCAAGAACTGCCAGTTCGTGCTCGAGTTCCTCGCCACCGAAGGCATTCCCGTGGTCGCGCGCGACTTGCTCGACGTCTACGCGCGCAAGCTGCATTTCTTTCCGGAGACCGGCAAGGTTCAACTCAAGAAACTGCACATCCTCCCGAACGACACGGTGCAGCAACGCGAGCGCGAATACATGTTCAAGCTTGGCGACAAGGCCGGCGGCGGCGAGTTCGACAACTTCTCGGCAAAACAATGATCAAGGTTCTCGTCATCGACGATTCTGCCGTGATGCGCGCCTTCCTCGGCCGCGTGGTGGCGTCGCAGCCTGACATGGAGCTGGTGGCCGTGGCGGCCGACCCGGTGCTGGCGATCGACCGGATCCGGCTGAAGGCGCCCGACGTCATCACGCTGGACGTCGAGATGCCGCGCATGAACGGCCTCGAATTCCTGGGCAAGCTGATGGCGGTGCGGCCGCTGCCGGTGATCATGATCTCGTCGCTGACGCGCGAAGGCGCGGACACCACGCTGCGAGCGCTCGAGCTCGGCGCGGTGGATTTCTTCGCCAAGCCCGCCAATCTGGCTGAGCTGGAAGGCAGCATCCACGAAATTGCCGAGAAGATCCGCGCCGCGGGGCTGGCGCGCGTGGTGCGCCACCGCATCCAGGCGCCGGCGCGCGTCGTCGCGCCGCCGCCGGTGGTTCGCGCGCCGGGCGCGGCCGCGCGCGACCGCGTGATCGGCATCGGCGCTTCCACCGGCGGCGTCGAGGCGCTGCGCGAAATCCTGGTTCACCTGCCGCCCGGGATGCCGCCGATCCTGATTGCGCAGCACATGCCGCCGGGCTTCACAGAGACGTTCGCGCGCCGCCTCAACTCGATCTGCCAGATCGGCGTCCGCGAAGCCGAGGACGGCCAGGTCGCCTGCCACGGCATGGCCTACATCGCACCGGGTGGCCGCCACCTGTCGCTGGCGCGTCGCATGGGCGGGTACGTGCTGCGGGTGAGCGACGAGCCGCCGGTCAACCGCCACCGGCCCTCGGTCGATCCGCTGTTCCGTTCCATTGCCAGGGTGGCGGGCGCGCGCGCGATCGGCGTCATGCTGACCGGGATGGGCGGCGACGGCGCCGAGGCGATGCTGGAAATGCGCAAGGCAGGCGCGCACACCATCGCGCAGGACGAGGCGACCAGCGTGGTGTTCGGCATGCCGCGCCAGGCGATCGCGCTTGGCGGGGTGCGGGAGGTGCTGGGGCTGGGCGACATGGCGCAGCGGCTGGAAGCGCTCTCGGCCTGACGCCGGCGCGGCGCGCTCAGGCGTTGTGCCAGTCGCTTCCGCTGGGTCCGTCGGCCACCAGGATGTCGGCCTCGCCGCAACCCAGGGCGCGCGCAAGCACCGTCCGCACGACGTCTGGCCGGTTGTTCTGCTCGCTCAGGTGCGCCGCCATCACCTGTCCGAGGCCGCGCGGCTGGATCGCCAGCGCGATCGCCGCCGCAGCTTCGTTGGCCAGGTGGCCCCAGTCGCCGCCAACCCTGCGTTTGAGAAACGGCGGGTAGCGGCCGCTGGCCAGCAGCTGGGGGTCGTGGTTGCATTCGAGCAGCAGCGACCGGCAGCCGGCCAGCTGCTCCAGCACATGGGTCGTTGCGTGGCCCAGGTCGGTGAGCACGCCCAGGCGGACTGCGCCGTCGCTGCAGGTCAGCTGCAGCGGTTCGCGTGCGTCGTGCGGCACGGTGAAGGGGCGGACCTGCAGCGCGCCGAGCTCGAAGGTCTCGGCGTCGCGGACGATGCGCAGGAGGCCGCCGAAATCAGGCTCGCCGATCGCCATGTACGTCCCCTCGCTCATGTAGACCGGGATGCGCTCGCGCAGCGCCAGCTGGCGGGCGCTGCCGATGTGGTCGCCGTGCTCGTGAGTGACGAAGATGCCGTCGATCTGATCGGCGAGCATGCCGGCCAGCCGCAGCCGCTTGTCCATCTGCGGCAGGCCGAGCCCGCAGTCCACCAGCAGGTGCGTGATGCCGGTGCCGCCGCGGGCCTGGATGACGGTGGCGTTGCCCGAGCTGCCGCTGCCCAGGCTCTTGAACCGCAACATCTATTTCAGATCATCGGCGATCACCTGAACGATGCGCTGCGCATTCGCCGAGGTCTCCGGCGCGCCAGCGGCGTTCAGCACCGACACGGTGGTCGACTCGCCCTGGCTCTTCAGGTTGATGCGGTACTTGAGCGGCGCCACGGCCGGGTCGTCGCGCTTGAACAGCTTGCTGAAGAAGCCCTGTTCCTTGCGGTCGCCGGTGGGCTCGACATAGCGCACGAAGTACGTGCCCTGATTGCGGTCCCGGTCTTCCACCGTGAAGCCGGTTCGGTCCAGCGCCAGACCGACGCGCCGCCAGGCGCGATCGAACCCTTCGTCGATCATCACCACCGGCGTGGCGCCGACGCTGCCGACGCGCGAGGTGGACTTGGCGGCAGCGGCGGCGACCTGCGTGCGCACCTGCTCCTGCGGCGCGCCGAGCTTGACCATCAGCCGGCGCAGGAACTCGGTCTCGAGCTCCGGATCGGCCGGCCGCGGCTGCCACACGGTCTGGTCCTTCTGGTTGTTGCTGTAGACCTCCACCATGCCGCGGTGGCTGACGTAGATTTCGGTGCCGCCGCTGCCAGTGCGCTCGAGGCGGGTGCGGAAGCGGTCGCGCTCGGAGGTGGAATAGATCGAATCGACCAGCTTGCCCAACGTGTTGCGGATGAAGTCTTGCGGCAGCTTGGCGCGGTTCTCGGCCCAATCGGTTTCCATGATGCCCAGGCTGGACTGGTCCAGCGTCAGCAGGAAGCCGTTTTCCTGCCAGAAGTCGCGCACCGGGCTCCACAGCTGGTCGGCCGGCCGGTTCACGACCAGCCAGCGCTGGTTGCCGGCGCGCTCGATGCGCACGTCGCCCATGGTGTTGGCGGCCGTCGGCACGCCCGGGGCCGCCTGGCCGACCTGAAAGCCGCTGGCCGTCACCGTGCCGCCGGCCACCACGTAGCGCGAATCGCGCGAAAGCTGCGTCAGGTCGGGCGGCACTTCGAGCAAGACGCCCTTGCCCGCGCTCTTGTAGTCGATCTTCTCTCCCTCCAGCACGGAGCAGGCGGTCAGCGCCGCGCACAGCGTCAACAGGGCGAGTTTTGCAAATTGCTTCACTTCATGTCCTTCAAGGATGATCAATACACAGGACCGCTCAGGCGAGCAGTCCGGACGCACGCAGCGCCGCTTCCACCACCGGCCGGCTACCTTCCGACAGCGGCGTCATGGGCAGCCGCATGGTCGGTCCGCACAGGCCCATGCGGGCCATCGCCCACTTGAGCGGAATCGGGTTGGCTTCGACGAACAGGTGCTTGTGCACCGGCATCAGCTTGCGCTGGATGTCCATCGCCTTTTTCGCGTCGCCGGCCACCGCAGCGACGCACAGATCGTGCATCAGTTTCGGTGCGATATTGGCCGTCACGCTGACGTTGCCCTTGCCGCCGCACAGCATCAGTGCGACCGCCGTCGGGTCGTCGCCGGAATAGACCGAGAAGCGGGCCGGCAGGTCGCGGATCAGCCATTGTGCCCGCTCGATGTTGCCGGTCGCTTCCTTGATGCCGACGATGCCGGGCACCTGGGCCAGCCGCAGCACGGTGTCGTGCGCCATGTCGGCCACCGTGCGGCCGGGCACGTTGTACAGCACGATCGGCATGTCACCGGTGGCTTCGGCGATCGCCTTGAAGTGCTGGTACTGACCTTCCTGGGTCGGCTTGTTGTAGTACGGCACGACCTGCAGCTGGCAGTCGGCGCCGATCTTGCGGGCGTACTTCGCCAGCTCGATCGCTTCCCTGGTGGAGTTGGCGCCGCATCCGGCCATGATCGGCACCCGGCCGGCCGCCTGCTCCACGGCGACGCGGATGATCTCCTGGTGTTCTTCCACGCTCACCGTCGGCGACTCGCCGGTGGTGCCGACGACGCCGACGCAGTCGGTGCCTTCGGCGATGTGCCAGTCGACCAGCTTGCGCAGCGTCGGGTAGTCCACGCTGCCGTCTTCAAGCATCGGAGTGGCCAGCGCCACGATGCTGCCTGTAATCGGGGTCATGTCGGGTTTTGTCGGGAAACCCGCATTTTAGGGCCTAGGCGGTCGCCGGGCCGGGCGCGAGCGGGTAGCGCGGCACAGGGCTATCCGCTGTCATGCGGACCGCAGCGATGCGTTGCACGAACCGCCCAGGCATGTCCAGGAAGCCGTCCTCGTAGCCGACCACGCGCAGCCCTTCGCACACCCGCAGCAGCTCGCCCGGCTGCAGCAGGAAATCCGGACGCGACGGCCTGCCGACTGTTTCGTTGCCGCCAGCGAAGGTTTCGTACAGCAGCGCGCCGCCCGGTGCCACGCTCGCGACGATGGTGGCCAGCAGTGGCCGCCACAGGTAGTTGGCGACAACCACGCCCCCGAACTGGCGACCGGAGAACGGCCACGGTCCGTTCTCGATGTCGGCCAGCACGGCTTCGCCGAGGCCGGCGACCGCGGCGATCGCTTCCGGCGACCGGTCCACACCGGCCACCGGGTGACCGCGGCCGGCGAACCAGCGCAAGTGACGACCCTGGCCGCAGGCCACATCCAGAATTTCGCCGCCGGCCGGGACCAGGTGCGACCAGCGCTGGATCCACGGAGAGGGCGCTTCGGTTCCGTGGCCGGCGCTCATCGCGGCTTGGCCTCGTCCTTGAGCGCGGCCAGCGCCACCTTTTCGATCCTGCCCGGAGCGATCAACTTGACGAAGCGGCCGAGCTTGCCCATAGCCGTCATCACCACCTCGCGCCTGCGCTGCTCCATGCCCTGCAGAATGAGCCGCGCGCATTCCTCCACGCTCATCGCACCGTCCTCGCGCAGCCCGCTGGAGCCGGCGGCGACGCCCTTGGCGTTGAGGCCCCGATGACGGATCTGCGTCGCGACCACGCCGGGATAGGCGGTGGTGACGCTCACGCCCGAGCTCTTGAGCTCCGCCCGCAGCGCCTCGAAGAAACCGGCCATGGCGAACTTGCTGGCGCTGTAGGCGGTGCGGCCCGGGACACCGATCAAGCCAGCCAGCGAGGAGACGGCGACGATCCGCCCCTTCGAAGCCTTCAACGCGTGCAAGGCGGCGTGGGTGCACCAGACGCTGCCCCACAGGTTGACCTTCATCAGGTCCTCGTACCAGTGCAGGTCCGCCGGCTTGACGTCCGCGAAAAGTGCCTGGGCCGAGACGCCGGCGTTGTTGATCAGCGTGTCGATGCGGCGGAATCGCGACACCGCCAGATCGATCAGGGAGCGGCACTGCTGCTCCTCGCGCACGTCCATCGGCACCACCAGCGTCGTCGCCCCGAGTGCCTCGCACTGCGCGGCGACCGCCCTGAGCTTGTCTTCGCTGCGCGCAGCCAGCACCAATGCGGCGTTTTTGCCACGGGTGGCGGCGAGCTGCCGCGCCATTTCAGCGCCGATGCCGTCGGAGGCTCCGGTGATGACGTAGACGTTCATTTGGTCTTCCGGACGATGTCGATGTTCGTGGCCAGATAGTCGAGGACGTACCGGTCCAGTTCCTGCGGGCTGGCGTCCAGTTCGCGGGAGGCCTGGTAGATGACTTCCAGGACGTCCTTGTAGCGCCGCTCCGCGACGGACATCGAACTGCCCGGGGCGACAGGCCGGACTCCCACCAGAACGCCGTCGGCAGCCTTGAACACGCGTAGCTCCTGCACGTTCACGGGCGTCCTGATCTGGTAGACGCTGATACCGTCCTGCGAGCGCTCCAGCCAGACTCCGTTTGGCGCAGCCGCGGTCGGGCCGGCCGAAGCTTCCGCGACCACGGATTCCGGACGCGTTCTGGCGCCCGCTCCCTTGACGACGACCCGGATCGAGCCCTTGTCCCGGGCGCCGCCGGGATCGTCGATGGTGAACAGCAGCAGGCCAGGCGTCGGCGTGCGGACCTGGAGGGTGAGCGCCTGGGCCAGTTCGAGCGTGACGGACCCGCCGTCCGGGAGCACGAGCGTCGTCTGCGATGAGACGGCGCTCGCGGCGCCGACCGGCAGCGCGAAGGCCATGCACAGCGCCGCTCTTCTTGAGAAATTCACAGGACCTTCCTGGAGTGCCGGCCAGCGGCCGGCAGCAGCACTAATTGAAACAGGCCCAGACCTGGTCGGCCAGGGCCACCATGATCGCAGGCCGCGTGTACAGGGCGAAGACCGCCAGCAGGGCTGCCACGGCCGCAGCGTACGCCAGTAGTTTGCGGCTGCGCAACGTCATGCTCAGACTCCCTGCGGCGTGGGAAGGCGCGCGATCGGGGCCTCGCGCACCGGCAGGTTGACGAGCGCCGCGAACACGCCCAGCACGATCGAGATGTACCAGACGATGTTGTAGCTGCCGGTGCGGTCGTACAGCAGGCCGCCCAGCCACACGCCCATGAAGGAGCCGATCTGGTGGCTGAAGAAGACAAAGCCGCCCAGCATCGACAGGTGGGCCACGCCGAAGATCCCGGCGACAGAGGCATTGGTCACCGGCACCGTCGACAGCCACAGCAGGCCCATCACGGCGGAGAAGACGTAGACCGACAGCGGCGTCAGCGGCACGACCAAAAACAGCGTGATCGCCACCGAACGCGCGATGTAGATGAAGGCCAGGATCTTGCGCCTGGCCAGCCGCTGGCCCAGCGTGCCGGCGATGTAGGTGCCGAACACATTGAACAGGCCGATCAGCGCCAGCGCGTAGCTGGCCACCTGCGGCGACAGGCCCTTGTCCCTGAGGTAGCTGGGCATGTGGACGCCGATGAACACCACCTGGAAACCGCACACGAAGTAGCCGGCCATCAACAGCTGGAAGCTCGGGTACCTGAGAGCCTCGCGCAGCGCCTGCATGATGGTCTGGTCGCGGGGCGGTGCGGCGGCGCCGGCAAAGCCCGGCTCGCGCAGGCCGAAGGCCAGCGGCGCGATCAGCAGCACCATGGCGGCCAGCGTGAGCAGGGCCTGCTGCCAGCCCAGGCTGGAGATCAGCAGTCCCTCCACCGGCACCATCAGGAACTGGCCGAACGACCCGGCCGCGGCTGCCACGCCCATCGCCCAGGACCTTTTGGCAGGGTCGATCTGGCGGCCGATGATGCCGTAGATCACCGCATAGGTGGTGCCGGCCTGCGCGGCGCCGATCAGGATGCCGGCCGTCAGGGTGAACACCAGCACGCTCGGCGCCAGCGCCATGCCGGCCAGCCCCGCCGCATACAACAGGGCGCCGACGACGATCACGCGCAAGGCGCCGAAGCGGTCGGCCACCATGCCGGCGAAGATACCGAAGCAGCCCCAGGCCAGGTTCTGGATGGCGATGGCGAAAGCGAAGTTCTCGCGGGTCCAGCCCTGCGCTTGCGTGATCGGCTGCAGCCACAGGCCGAACCCGTGGCGGATGCCCATGGACAGCGTGACGATGGCGGCGCCGCAGGCGAGCACCTGCAGCATGGACAGCGGGCGGGCTTGGACTTGCATGCGGCGACTTTAGCGAGAACGCGGCGGCAGTGCTCGTCGCCGGGCTGACGACCCGGTTGAAAGTTCGGGCCGTCGCGATTTCGGCAACAATGACCAGGCGGCCAAGTCCGGGACCGCGCAAAACAATCAAGGAGACAAGATGAAGACCACCCTCAGGCTGTCCGGCCTGGCCCTGTCGCTCGGCTTCGCCACCGCCGCATTGGCCCAGCAACCCGCTCCCGCCGCTCCCGCCGCTGCGCCGTCGTGGAAGCAGGGCATGGCGGTCGAGCACGAAAAGTCGACGCTGCATCCATTCGCGCCCCACTTCACCGGCCGGCCCTCCAGCGAGCTGCCGGTGGCCAAGCTGAAGGTACCGGACGGCTTCAAGATCGAGGTCTGGGCCGAGGGCGTGCCCGAGGCGCGCTCCCTGTCACTGGGCGACAAGGGCACCGTCTTTGTCAGCAACCGCAACCTGTCCAGCGTCTACGCCATCGTCGACAGCGGCGGCAAGCGCGAGGTCAAGACCCTGCTCAAGGGAATGAAGGCGCCCAACGGCCTGGTGTTCGACAAGGGCACGCTGTACGTGGCCGAGCGCCATCGCATCACCCGCTACGACGGCATCGAGGACCACCTGGACAACGCCGGCGAAGGCAAGGTGGTGATCGACAACCTCGACCCCACAAATCAGACAGGGCATTTCTGGAAATACATGGTCATGGGCCCGGACGGCAAGCTGTACTTCAACATCGGCTCGCCGCAGAACATCACGATGCCGACGTACAACGAAGCGGTGATCGTGCGCGTGGATCCGAAGACCGGCATCCTGGAAAATTATGCGCAGGGCGTGCGCAACACCGTCGGCATGGCCTTCCATCCGAAGACGAAACAGCTGTGGTTCACCGACCATGGCCGCGACTGGCTGGGCACCGACATGCCGTCCGACGAGCTGAACGTGGTCAAGACCAGGGGCCAGCACTTCGGGTTCCCTTACTGCCACCAGGGCGACGTGCTTGACCCGGTGTACGGCGCCGGCCGCTCTTGCGACGAGTTCACCCCGCCGGTGGACAAGCTCGGCGCGCACATCGCGCCGCTGGGAGTGAAGTTCTATACCGGCAGCATGTTCCCCGCGCAATACCGCAACACCATGCTGATTGCCCAGCACGGCTCGTGGAACCGCGACCCGAAGCAGGGCTACAACGTGATCCAGGTCAGCGTGGACGCGAAGGGCAAGGTCACCAAGAAGCCGTTCGTCGAAGGCTTCCTGGAAAACGCCGCCGGCGACCCGCCGATGTGGGGCCGGCCGGTCGACATCCTGCAACTCAAGGACGGCTCGGTGCTGTTCTCGGACGACTACAACGGCATCATCTACCGCGTGAGCTACGCGAAGAAGTGATACCGCAAAGCGTGATTCGGAGTGCGGCCCTGACGGCGGCCGTTTTCACCTGCGCCGGGCTGGCCGCTTCGGCCGCCAGCGCCGGCGTCGAGGAAGGCCGGGTCAAGGCACAGGCCTGCGTGGCCTGCCACGGCGCGGACGGCAATTCGCCGGTGCCGCAGATCCCGTCGATCGCTGGCCAGCCGCGCCAGTTCATCGAGATGTCGCTGATCATGTTCCGCGAGGGCCGGCGCATCAACGAGGCGATGAAACCCCTGGTGGACAAGCTGAGCAACGCTGATGTGCGCGACCTGGCGCAGTACTTTGCGGCCCAGAAAATGGCCCCACCGACCCGCCAGCCGACGGCGGAGGTGGCGGCGCTTGGCCGGGCGATCACCGAAAAGAACAATTGCGTCCAGTGCCACAGCGCGACGCTGACCGGCCAGCAGCACATCCCGCGGCTGGCGGGCCAGCACAAGGACTACCTGCTGGTGCAGTTGAAGGGCTTCAAGGCCGGCGCCCGGGCCGACTTCGACGGCACCATGACTTCCGCGGCGCAGGCGCTGGCGCCGACGGAGCTGGACCTGGTCGCCGATTACCTGGCCACGCTCGCGGCGCCCTGAGTCAAATCCGGGGTGGCGCGGGCTCCGGGCATTAGCTGTATTTCCATCCAGCAGTTTGACCGTCCGGGACTACAATCCGCGCAACATGGCAGTCAAACCCCCCAGCGACTATTCCGAAGGCTCGATCCGCGTCCTGAAAGGCCTGGAGCCCGTCAAGCAGCGGCCGGGCATGTACACCCGCACCGACAATCCGCTGCACGTCATTCAGGAAGTGCTGGACAACGCCGCCGACGAGGCCCTGGCCGGCCACGGCAAGCGGATCAAGGTCATCCTGCACACCGACGGTTCCGTGAGCATCGAGGACGATGGCCGCGGCATCCCGTTCGGCCTGCATCCTGAAGAGAAGGCGCCGGTTCTCGAACTGGTGTTCACACGGCTGCACGCGGGCGGCAAGTTCGACAAGGGCAAGGGCGGCGCCTACAACTTCTCCGGCGGCCTGCACGGCGTCGGCGTTTCCGTGACCAATGCGCTGGCCAAGCGGCTCGAAGTGACGACCCACCGCGAGGGCATGGTCGCCAGGCTCGTGTTCGAGGGCGGCGACGTCAAGGAAGAATTGCAGCTGCGCAAGATGGCCGAAGGCGACCGGCGCCAGGGCACGACCGTGCGCGCCTGGGTCGATCCCAAGTATTTCGAAACCGCGCAGCTGCCGATGGCGGAACTGGCGCACCTGCTGCGCAGCAAGGCGGTGCTGATGCCCGGCGTCACGGTGTCGCTGGTCAACGAGAAGACCCGGGACAGCCAGAGCTGGCAGTACAAGGGCGGGCTGCGCGACTACCTGATGCAGACGCTGAACGCCGACCCCGTGATTCCGCTGTTTGAGGGCGAGGGCTTCGCGCAGAACAACGACACCTTCGCCGAGGGCGAGGGCGCGCAGTGGTGTGTTGCCTTCACCGAAGACGGCCAGCCGGTGCGCGAGAGCTACGTCAACCTGATCCCCACCAGCGCCGGGGGCACCCATGAGAGCGGCTTGCGAGACGGCCTGTTCAACGCGGTGAAGAGCTTCATCGAGCTGCACTCACTGCTGCCCAAGGGCGTCAAGCTGTTGCCGGAAGACGTGTTTGCCCGCGCCTGCTATGTCCTGAGCGCCAAGGTGCTGGACCCGCAGTTCCAGGGCCAGATCAAGGAGAGGCTCAATTCGCGCGACGCCGTGCGGCTGGTCTCCAGCTTCGTCCGGCCTGCGCTGGAGCTGTGGCTGAACCAGCACGTCGAATACGGCCGCAAGCTGGCCGAACTGGCGATCAGGGCGGCGCAGACCCGGCAGAAGGCCGGCCAGAAGGTCGAAAAGCGCAAGGGCTCCGGCGTTGCCGTGCTGCCCGGCAAGCTGACCGATTGCGAGAGCAAGGACCTCCGCCACAACGAGGTGTTCCTGGTCGAGGGCGACTCGGCCGGCGGCTCGGCCAAGATGGGCCGCGACAAGGAATCGCAGGCCGTGCTGCCGCTGCGCGGCAAAGTGCTCAACACCTGGGAAGTCGAGCGCGACCGGTTGTTCGCCAACACCGAGATCCACGACATCGCGGTGGCGATCGGCGTCGATCCGCACGGCCCCAACGACACGCCCGACATGAGCGGCCTGCGCTACGGCAAGGTCTGCATCCTGTCCGACGCAGACGTCGACGGCTCGCACATCCAGGTGCTGTTGCTGACGCTGTTCTTCCGGCATTTCCCCAAGCTGATCGACACGGGTCACCTTTATGTGGCACGGCCACCGCTGTACCGGGTGGATGCGCCGGCGCGTGGCAGGAAGCCGGCGTCCAAGAACTACGCACTGGACGAAGGCGAGCTGACGGCCATCCTCGACAAGCTGCGCAAGGAGGGCGTCCGCGAAGGCGCCTGGAGCATCAGCCGCTTCAAGGGCCTGGGCGAGATGAGCGCGGAACAGCTGTGGGAAACGACGTTGAATCCGGACACCCGCCGGCTGCTGCCGATCCAGTTGGGCGCTTCCGATTTCCTGCAGACCGAGACGCTGATCACCAAGCTCATGGGCAAGGGCGAAGCCGCCTCGCGCCGCGAGCTGATGGAGTTGCACGGTGACGCCGTGGAGATTGACGTATGAACAACTTACCGAGCGCTGCATGACAGCTGCCAACTTCGCCGCCAACTCGCCGTCCCGCACCACCGCTCGCGTCCGCCTGCGGCCGACCATGAGCAGCGACATCGAGTACGTCCTGTCGCTGGAGAACGATCCGGCCAACCTGCCGTTCATCACGCCGTGGGAGCGCACCCAGCATGAGGCGGCGATCCGCTTCCCGGACTTCCGCCATTTCATCGTCGAGGGCGGCGAGGGGCTGGACGCCGTCGGCTTCGCGATCCTGATCGGCTGTCGCAGCCAGAACCAGTCGCTGGAACTCAAGCGGATGGTGATCCAGAGCAAGGGTGCCGGCTACGGCCGCGCCGCTTTGCGGGTGGCCAAGAAAGTGGCTTTCGACGACCTGCGCGCGCACCGTCTGTGGCTGGACGTGAAGGCCGACAACAGCCGCGCGCAGGCGCCCTACGATAGCGAAGGCTTCGTGGTCGAGGGGCGCCTGCGCGACGCGGTGAAGGTGCCGGGCGGCTATGAGTCGCTGCTCGTGATGTCGATGCTGAAGTCGGAATTCGCCGGCCGGCGCGGGCTTGGCCTGGAGATCCACGCATGAAGATGCTGTGGGCGGCGCTCGCGCTCCTGTTTGGCCTGCTGCCACTGGCGCATGCCGACATCTACGGCTACGTCGACGACAAGGGCGTCGCACACTTTGCCGCGGAGAAGGTCGACGAGCGCTACCAGCTGTTCTTCCGCGGCGGCCAGAG
>JACMQP010000275.1 GCA_014376915.1 Ramlibacter sp. | reverse complement strand
GCGCACCACGTTGCCGGCATTGTTGACGACGATGGTCGGCACGCCAAGGTGGCTGCCGGTCTGCGCGAAGGCGTCGGCCACACTTTCGGAGTCGGTGACGTCGACCTGGTAGGCCCGCACATCGGCCGGCCGGCCGATCGAGGCTCCGAGCTGGTGGGCGACGTTGCGTCCCAGTTCGATGCGACGCCCGACGATCGCCACTTTCGCGCCATGCGCGGCCAGCACCTGGGCGAAATGCAGGCCCAGGCCGGTGAAGCCGCCGGTGACCAAGGCGGTGCGTCCGTGCAGGTCGAATGTCGTCATAGGGGCCTTTTTGCGGGATGGCGATGCACGCAGTCTAGGTCACGCCGCGCCCGCGGCTAGCGGCCGGCCGGAAGGAGGGCACGCCGTTCAAGCCGCAGGCCGGCTACGCGCTGGGGCACGTGCTCTCGATCGGCAACACCATCCATCCGTCCTGGGACATGAATCCAGGTCGACCTGTCGTGGACGATCGACCGGCGGAACCGCCGCTATGCCACGCTGTTCGACCGGCAGTTTGCGCAGCGCCGCAACGTCGCCTATTACTTCGGCGCCAGGCTCGAGGCGGCCGACATGGTTCCGACGTACGCCAGCCTCGAGGAGACCAATTTCCCATCGCTGTACGCGGCGACCGCGCCGGGCGACGACTTCGCCGAGGCGTTCGCCAGTTATGTGCACGTGGTGCTGCTGCGCCGTCCGTGGGAGATCGCGCTTTCGCAAGGCGGCAAGGTCGTGAAGGTGGTTCGGTCCTGTTGGGACCAGCCGCGCTGCGCCGCCAAGCGCGCGGTGATGGAGCAGCTGCTCGGGCGCTGAGCGGGCTACCGCGTGAGGATCGGCCTCAAGTTCGCGACTTCGGCGGCCATGAACGCGAAGAAGGCCGAGACCCGCGGCGTTCGCCGCAGCTCACGCGTGGTCAGAATGCGCCAGCTGCGTGTCAGCTCGGGCACCGGACCCAGCACTTGCACCAGGTCCGGTTCGGCCCCGCCGAGCGCCATCGGCAGGGCTGCGAGCCCGAGATTGGCCTTGGCGGAAGCGATCGTTCCCAGCACGCTGCCGCTGGTGGCGACGATGCGTGCGTCGGGTGCGACCTGCCGCAGCCAGCTTGTCGCGCGGTGGTTGCCCATGCTGGCGTCGAAGCCGACCCAGGTGTGCTGAGCCAGGTCGCCCAGCTGTTGCGGCGCGGCGTGGCGCGCCAGGTAATCGCGCCCTCCGTACACCGCCCACAAAGAGTCGGCCAGCTTGCGGCCGACCAGCTGGTTGTCGACGGTGTCGCCCGAGCGCAGCGCCACGTCGGCCTCGCCCTTGCGCAGGTCGACGTAGTGGTCGCTCATGACGAATTCCAGGCGCAGGTCCGGATGGCGTTCGGCCAGCCGGTCGAGCAAGGGTGAACGAATGATGCGCGCGACGATGGGCTCGGGGCAGGTCAGGCGGATGATGCCGTTCAGCCCGCGGGCCGACGACTGCACGAACCGCTCCAGCGCCAGCATGTCGCGTTCGACCGCCTGCGCATGGGGCAGCAACAGCTCGCCGTAGGCCGTCAGCCGCGTCCCGGCGGGGTGGCGCTCCATCAGCGGCTGGCCGATGCGCCGTTCGAACTCGGTCAGCCGTCGCTGCACCGTCGACTGGTCGACCTGGATGGCGCGGCCTGCCGCGCTGGTGCTGCCGTGGCGCGCGACCGCGAGGAAGTGCTTCAAGTCATCCCAATCGAACATGGTGGGCTCCGCAACGCTGCAGCCCCATTATGCAAATTC
>JACMQP010000274.1 GCA_014376915.1 Ramlibacter sp. | reverse complement strand
TAGACGCTGGTCTGGGTCAGCGTGCCGCGAAACAGTTCTTCCATCGCCACCAGCCGGTTCTGGGCGTCCAGGAACAGGACCGCGAAAACCTCATGCGCCTTCGCTGCCAGGTGCAGCTGGAGGTAGTGCTTGACGGCACCCGGCGAGCTGAAGATCTCGCGCTCCTTCAACTGCTGGGCCATTGCGCGGCGCGCCAGTTCCAGCACCGCGACCAGCTCGGCGCGCTTGGCCGGGCCGCCCAGGCCCTTGACCTGCTTCAGGTCTTCGGCCGTGGAGTGGAGCAGGCCGGAAATGCCGCCGAAGCGGTCCAGCAGCGCCTGCGCCATTTGCAGCACGCCCTGGCCAGGCAGGCCGGTGCGCAGGAGCAGGGCCAGCAATTCGGCGTCGCTCAAGGCTCCCGGACCACGGGCCAGCAGCTTTTCGCGCGGCTGGGCATCGGCGGGGAGGTCTTTGAGGGGCATTTGGGACGCGGCCCGGACACCGGGTGCGGCTTTCTACAATGGAGGCCAGTTTATCGGGACTTTCATGGCCTCCAACGCGCCCCGGGTACAACCGGGCTCCTTCCTCACCCTGCATTACCGGTTGGCCGGACCGGGCGGCGACATCATCAACACCTTCAACGACAAGCCGGCGACGCTGTCGCTGGGTACCGGCGAACTCTCGCCGGCCGTCGAAAAACGGCTGGTCGGGCTGGAGGAGGGCGTGCGGACCAGCTTCAAGGTCCCGGCCGGCGAGGCCTTCGGTGACCGCAATCCAGAAATGGTGCAGTGGGTCGCGCGCCGGTTGCTGAACGAACTGGGCGACCCGAACGAGCAGTATCAGGTCGGCGACGTGGTGCAGTTCCCCACGCCCGACGGCCTGGGCAGCTATGCCGGCGCGGTGCAGCAGGTCGGCAAGGATGGCGACGGCGACGGCAAGGCCGACGCGGTGCTGTTCGACTTCAACCATCCGCTGGCCGGCCATCCCGTCACATTCGAAGTCCTCCTGATCGGGGTGCTATGAAGGACACGCAGCAAGCAATCCAGGAAGTCCTTCTCGCCGAACCGCGTGGCTTCTGCGCTGGGGTGGACCGCGCCATCGAGATCGTGGAGCGTGCGCTGCTGAAGTTCGGCGCGCCGATCTACGTGCGCCACGAGATCGTCCACAACACGTTCGTCGTCAACGACCTGAAGGCCAAGGGCGCGATCTTCATCGAGGACCTGGCCGACGTGCCACCGGGCTCGACCCTGGTGTTCTCCGCCCACGGCGTCAGCAAGGCGGTGCAGGCCGAAGCGAAGGCGCGCGGCTTCGAGATCTTCGACGCCACCTGTCCGCTGGTGACCAAGGTCCACGTCGAGGTGGCCAAGCTCGCGAAAGAAGGCTACGAGTTCATCATGATCGGCCACAAGGGCCATCCCGAAGTCGAAGGCACGATGGGCCAGTTGCAAAGCGGCATCCACCTGGTCGAAGACGTGGACGACGTCGCACGCGTGCATCCGGCGCAGACCGAGCGCCTGGCCGTCGTGACCCAGACGACGCTGTCGGTCGATGACGCCGCCGCGATCAGCGCCGCGGTGCGCCGGCGCTTCCCGAGCGTGCGCGAGCCCAAGCAGCAGGACATCTGCTACGCCACCCAGAACCGGCAGGACGCCGTCAAGCTGATGTCGCCGCAAGTGGACGTGGTGATCGTGGTCGGCAGCCCGACCAGCTCCAACAGCAACCGGCTGGCCGAACTCGCGCGCAAGCTCGGCGTGGAAAGCCACATGGTGGACAGTGCCGAGGAACTGCAGCCGCAGTGGCTGGAAGGCAAGAAGCGGGTTGGCCTGACAGCTGGCGCGTCCGCGCCCGAGGTGCTGGTGAAGGCGGTAATCGACCGCATCCGCTCGTTCGGCGCGGTGTCGGTGCGCAAGTTGGACGGTATCCAGGAAACGGTGAAGTTCCCGCTGCCCAAGGGGCTGAAAACCCGGGAGGGCGCGCAGGCCCACGAGGGCTCCCAGCTGCATGCGGGCGCCGTCGGCCGGCCGCCGGAGCAGGAGGCGTGACCCGCGCCGACATCGAAAGCGCGGCGCAACGCCTGCGCGCGCAGCCCGGCTTCGTGCTGGAGACGCCGCTGTGGAAGTTGTCGGCTTCGGTCTTCGGCGTCGCTGGCGCCGAGGTCTGGCTCAAGCTGGAACAACTGCAGGTCGGCGGGAGCTTCAAGGCCCGCGGCATGATGAACCGGCTGCTGGCCAACCCGATCCCCGCCAGCGGCGTCATCGTTGCGTCGGGCGGCAACGCCGGCATCGCCACCGCCGCTGCCGCGAAGGCCCTGGGTGTGAAGTGCGAAGTGTTCGTGCCGACCATCTCCAGCCCTGCCAAGCAGGCCAGGCTGCGCGAGCTCGGGGCCGAAGTGGTTGTTACCGGCGCAGCCTATTCCGACGCGCTGCAGGCCTGCTTCGCGCGGCAGCAGCAGACCGGCGCGCTGATGACCCATGCCTACGACCAGCCGGAAGTGGTGGCTGGCGCCGGTACGCTGGCGCGCGAGATCGAAGTGCAGGGCGGCGTGCCGGACAGCGTGCTGGTGAGCGTCGGCGGCGGTGGCCTGATCGGCGGCATCGCGAACTGGTTCGAGCGGCGCGCGCGGGTGGTGGCCCTGGAGCCGGAACTGGCGCCGACGCTGTTCCGGGCCCGGCAGGCGGGCGAGCCGGTCGATGTCGACGTCAGTGGCATCGCCGCCGATTCCCTCGGGGCCAGGCGCATCGGCGCCATCGCGTGGGAGTTGACGCAGCGCCACGTCAAGGATTCGCTGGTGCTGCCCGACGCGGCGATCCGGCATGCCCAGCGCACGCTCTGGAAGCAGCTGAAGCTGGCCGTGGAGCCGGCGGCGGCGCTGGGCCTGGCGGCGCTGCAAAGCGGCGCGTACCGGCCCGGCGCGACCGAGAAGGTCTGCCTGGTGATCTGCGGCGCCAACCTGGACCTCGCGACGCTGGCCTGAGCCCCGCCGATAAAATGCGGCGATGCTAGACATCACCCTGCTTCGAAAAGACCTGGCCTCGGTCGTCGCCCGGCTGGAGACGCGCAAGACGCCGCAAGGCTTCCTCGACGTCGCCGCCTTCACTGCGCTGGAAGCCGAGCGCAAGACCATCCAGAGCCGAACCGAGGAGCTGCAGTCGCAGCGCAACCAGCTGTCCAAACAGATCGGCCAGCTCAAAAGCAAGGGCGAGTCCGTCGATGCGGTCATGGCGCAGGTCGCCGCGCTCAAGACGGAACTGGAGCAGTCAGCGGCGCGGCTGGAGCAGCTCCAGCGCGAGCTGCAGGCCCTGCTGCTGGCGGTGCCCAACCTGCCGCACGCGAGCGTGCCGGTCGGTCCGGACGAACACGCCAACGTGGTGGTGCGGACCTGGGGCGAGCCGCGCAAGCTGGACTTCCCGGTGCGCGACCACGTCGATCTCGGCGAGCCGCTGGGGCTGTCGTTCGAACTCGGCGTCAAGCTGGCCGGGTCGCGCTTCTCGGTCATGAAGGGGCCGATCGCCCGCCTGCACCGGGCGCTGGCGCAGTTCATGCTGGACCTGCAGACCAACGAGCATGGGTATACCGAGTGCTACACGCCGTACATCGTCAATGCGCAGACGCTGCGCGGCACCGGCCAGCTGCCCAAGTTCGAGGCCGACCTGTTCGCCGTGAAGAAAGGCGGACAGGAGGGCGAGGAAGTGCAAGACGACAGCGCCCTGTACCTGATCCCGACCAGCGAAGTGACGCTGACCAACTTCGTGCGCGACGAGGTCGTGGCCGAAGCCGACCTGCCGATCAAGCTCACTGCCCACACCGCGTGCTTCCGCTCCGAGGCCGGCAGCGCCGGCCGCGATACGCGCGGCATGATCCGCCAGCACCAGTTCGACAAGGTGGAGATGGTGCAGATCGTCCACCCCGAGCGCAGCGATGACGCGCTGGAGCAGATGGTCGGCCACGCCGAGGCCGTGTTGCGCAAGCTGGGCCTGCCGTACCGGGTGCTGCTGCTGGCCACCGGCGACATGGGCTTCGGTGCCGCCAAGACCTACGACCTCGAGGTCTGGCTGCCGGCCCAGGACACCTATCGCGAGATCAGCTCGGTGTCGAATTGCGAAGCCTTCCAGGCGCGCCGGCTGCAGGCCCGCTTCAAGACTGCCCAGGGGAAGAACGAGCTGGTGCACACGCTCAACGGGTCGGGCCTCGCGGTCGGCCGGACGCTGGTCGCTGTGCTGGAGAACTACCAGAACGCCGACGGCTCGGTCACCGTTCCCGCGGCACTGCGGCCTTACATCGGCGGGCTGGAGCGGCTCGCGGCCTGAGTTAGAATCGCGTCCTTCGCACCACGCGAACCGAATTCAGGAGCGGTGGCAGAGTGGTCGAATGCGCCGGACTCGAAATCCGGTGTACGGTTATGCCGTACCGTGGGTTCGAATCCCACCTGCTCCGCCAAATACAACGGCCTGCTGCTATTGAAATGATAGTGCAGGCCGTTTTGCTTGAAGGGCAGTGTCAAGGCATTT
>JACMQP010000273.1 GCA_014376915.1 Ramlibacter sp. | reverse complement strand
GTTCCGCAAGGGCGAGGACGGCAAGTTCATCTGGCCCGGCTACGGCGAGAACATGCGCGTTCTGAAGTGGATGATCGACCGCATCGAAGGCAAGGTGCAAGGCACCGAGCATGCGTTCGGCGTGGTTCCGGCTTATGCGGAGGTGAACTGGAACGGCCTGCCGTTCACCCAGGCCCAGTTTGATGCCGCCACCAGCACCGACAATGCGGACTGGCGCAAGGAAATGGAACTGCACAGCGAGCTGTTCAAACAGCTCGCATACCACCTGCCGCGCGAGCTGACCGACACCAAGGCACGCATCGAGAAGAAGCTCAACGCCTGAGTCGCGCCGCCGCCGGGGCGCCAAACCCCGGCCTTCTCACCACGGCTGTCGTCGTCCTTCGTGAAGGGGCAGGCGGCTTTGTCTGGAGCGCTGAGGCTCTCAGTGACTGCGGCGGCGCCGGCGCTCGGCGCGCGCGCGGGCGATTCGAAACGACCACCGGTCCAGCATTGCCAGCAGCCGCCTGGGCAGCAGCCCGAGCAGTTGCGGCAGCAGCCGCTGCTGCGTCAGCCTCACAGCCCGCGGCCCCATTCGTAACGGGAGCCGGGTGCGGCCCGGGCGCCGAGCACGTCCTTGGCCGCGTCGCTGCTCATGGCGCGGCTGATGTCGGCCATCACGCGCGCATCGGTCAACGCCAGCCGCCACATCGCTTCATCCTGGACCGCGGCGCGGTGGCGGATGGCTGCTTCGCGCAGCGCCACGCGCGCGCGGTTCACGGCGGAGCGGACCGGTCGGGCGGCCAGGGCCAGCGCCGCGAAGGCGATGGTCCACATGGTGATCCAGGCCAGCAGCAAGTGGCCTTCGCTCCGGCTGTCGACCACTTGGTTGGCGACGACCAGCAGCGCGGAAACGATGGCGGCGAGCAGCAAAGTCGCGACGCCACGGGGGCTGAGCAGTCGGTGGGCAACTTGCTTGATGGAGTCGGCGGCGCGTTCGGCGCGGGCGACCCCCGGGTGTTGGGTGGGTCGTGCGACTTGGACAAAGCTGGTCATGGTTTCTTTTCCTGTCTAACGTTACGGGGCGAGATTGCCTCCGCGTGTCGCTATATTAGGGTTTGTACTGATATATAGCAACTTTAGTTTATTGATAGATATCATTCACGATAGTGATGAAACAGCCCAATTTTCGGACCCTGGACCTGAACCTGCTGCGGGTGTTCGACCAGGTCATGGCCGATCGCAACCTGACCCGGGCCGCCCGCAACCTGGCGATGACCCAGCCGGCCGTCAGCAATGCGCTGGCCCGGCTGCGCACGGCGGTCGGTGACCAGCTGGTCACCCGCAGCGGCTACGGCGTGGAGCCGACCCCGCGGGCGGTGGCGCTGTGGCCCGCGGTCGCGGACGCGCTGCGTCAACTCGAATCCTCGTTCGCCCCCGGTGACTTCACCGCCGCCGATGCCAGGCACACCTTCGTGCTGGCGATGGCCGACGCGACCGCCGCTTCGTTGATGCCCGGTTTGGTGAAGATCATCGAGCGCGATGCCCCGGGCGTGTCGATGCGCGTGCTGCCGCTGCTCACCCGCGACCCGCGAAAGCTGCTCGACAACGGCCAGATCGACCTCGCGGTCGGCTTTTTCCCGGCGGTGCTGGCCGACCTGACCGCCCAGGCCCAGGCCGGCGGCATGGCGGCGTTCTTGTACCAGCGGCTGTACACCGGCGAATACGTGTGCGTGATGCGTAACGGCCATCCGCTCAGCCGCGGCGCGCTCACGCTGGACCGCTACTGCGGCGCCCGCCACCTGCTGGTGAGCTTTTCGGGCCGGCCGTTCGGCTTCGTCGACGAGGCGCTGGCCTCGCGCGGGCGCGAACGCAGGGTGGTGCTGACAGTGAACCAGTTCTTCACCGCCGGCCGGGTGGTGTCGGCGTCGGACCTGCTCACGGTGCTGCCGCGGCACTTCGTCAAGGTCACCGGCATGGCCAGCGACCTGACGCTGCGGGACTTGCCGTTCGAGGTGCCGCCGGTGCATGTGGACTCGCTCTGGCACCGCCGTCAGGCCCAGCGCAGCGACCACGGCTGGCTGCGGCTGGCGGTGGTGGCAGCGGCGCACGAAGCATTCGGCGCGCCCGGCGGGTAGGACAGCTGGCGGTGGCACGGCGCTTGCAATAAGCTGAGCCAGCCGGCCCGGCTGCTGCCATCCAATCGAGGAGTCCCATGACATCCCTGCCCAATCCTCGCCGCACCGCCCTCAAGTTGCTTGCCGCCGGCGCCGCCGCGCTGGCGCTGCCGGCCCGCGCCGCCTGGCCCGACAAACCGATCCGCATCATCGTCACCTTCCCCGCCGGCGGCGCCAGCGACATCGTGGCCCGCGTGATGGCGGAGCAGTTGGCGCAAAAGCTGGGCCAGCCGGTGGTGGTCGACAACCGGCCCGGCGCCGGCGGCAGCGTCGGCGGGCTGCTGGTAACGCAGGCCGCGCCGGACGGCTACACCCTGATGCTGAGCAACTCCACGCCGATCTCGATCGG